>NZ_JALAAI010000009.1:0-56291 GCF_052785085.1 Candidatus Electrothrix sp. | reverse complement strand
CTGACCAATAATGAGGCGGAGCAAGCACTACGTCATTGGGTTATTGCGCGCAAATTAAGCCACGGTACCCGTAATGGCCAAGGCAGTCATGTGTTCGCCATACTTGCGAGCGTGATTGATACGTGTAAGAAGCGCAACGCCTGTCCGTGGAAATATCTCGCTGAGGTTATCACGGCTCGGCGCCAGGGGCTGGATGTGCCTCCTCTGCCTCTTGCTGCGTAAAAAAATGAGAGGGATCTGAACGGTTACGTTGCCGGGTGTACTGCCAATGACCGCCTTCCTCGTCCAGCACCTCAGCGATCTTGCCGTTGGCATCAAAATGATGCTCAAAACGGTTACCGTTGGGTTCTTCTTCAACGGTCATCAGGTCATCAGCGGTGTAGGTGAAATTGTAGGTGCTGCTGTCCGGGTAGACGACTTGGGTGAGCTGCTGATCCGCATTGATATGCAGCTCGGTGCGCAGGCCGTCCGGGGAGATAATGGCGGTGGGAATGCCGTCCGCGCCCCGCTCAATGGTGGTGACATTGCCGAACTGGTCGGTGATGGAAATCAGGTTGTCGTCGCTGTCATAGCCGAATTCCTGCAAGACAAGCCCGCTGTCTAAGTCAATGGTCTTTTTATGCAGTCCGGTAGCGGACATGATGTAGCCGAGACCGTTTGGGTCGGCAAAAGGGATGTCACCGGTTGCCGCTATATGCGATTTGAACACAGCTGATGCAAGGGCGACTTTGCGGATGCGGTGATGACCATACTCAGCAATGAAAATATTGCCTTCATGATCCACTGCCACCCTGTTAGGTTCAAAAAGACTGGCAGCAGCAGCCGGGCCGCCGTCACCTTCAGAGCCTGATGACCCGTTACCGGCTACTGTGGTGATGATGCCGTTCGTATCCACCTTGCGGATACGTTTGTTGTAGTAGTCGGCAATAAAGAGGTTTCCAGCTTGATCTACAGCAAGATCCGCTGGCGTATTAAAACTGGCCTCGGTTGCCAGTCCGCCGTCACCGCTATAGCCTGATGATCCGTTACCGGCCACTGTAGTGATGATACCGCTGCTGGAATCAATCTTTTTGATATAATGGAACATTGGATCGGCATAAAGAAGGTCGCCAGTCTGGCTGACTGCTAATCCGCCGATTTTGTATGGTTTTAGCAAAGTGGTGATAATACCGTTTGCATCCACCTTGCGGATATACCTGCTAATCAGGCTGGTATTATGCCCAATAAAGATATTGCCGCTTGCATCCACCGCCAATTGATAAGGATTCTGAAGCTCGGTCTCAATAGCCGGAACATTGTCAGCACCGTTACCCGCCACTGTGGTGATAATCCCGTCAGTATCCACCTTGCGGATACGATGGTTCTCGTAGTCGGCAATGAAAATATTGCCGAGCTGATCAACCACGACATCGCTTGGTTCAGCAAGCTTGGCCTCAATAGCCGGAATGTTGTCGCCGTTATAGCCTTCAGAGCCGGTGCCTGCCACTGTTGTTATAATGCCGTTTATATCTACCTTGCGGATACGATGGTTTCCTCTATCGGCAATGAAGATATTTCCCGCTTGATCTATCGCCACTCCTATTGGCTTATTAAGCTCGGCTTCGGAAGCCGGAATATCGTCGCCGTTGTAGCCACCATTGCCGTTGCCTGCGAGTGTTGTTATGATACTGGAGTTCTTATTTTCTAAACTTGAGCCATTTCCTTTGTACAGGTGAACGGCTCGTCTTCCAAGAACATGATGATCAGACAGGCTCCAGCCTTCAGCAATGTTGCCCGCAGCTTTTCCGGCACCAACCTGAAGCTGAAACCGCTGCCAGGAAGTAACCTCCTGCCGCGCTTCAATGGCTGTCACCTCACTCCCGGCCTGAGCAAAGGCATTGGCAAAATCTCCGGCAGTGTAATACACGGCATCATAAACAAAGCCTACCGACACATCGGCCTCCACCGTTCCTACTTCCCGTCCCAAATAATCCAAACCATCCCAGACAAATTGCGCCTGCTGATTCGGCAGCGCATCCAAGGTCTGGGTCAGCTTGCGACCAGCAAGCTTCACCTCCACGATGATGCTTTTCAGGCTCTCCGGCACCGTATCGCCGCTGGCCGGCACCGTGATGACCTGCTTATAGCCGTCCACCCGATTTGAGGCGTAATGCAGAGTCATGCCGGTTCCCGGAATCGGAATATCTTCATGAAAGATGAGACCCCGTTTTTTGACGTAGGAGTTGATATTCTCGCAATCGCCTGGTGCATCATCTTTAGATTCTTCCGCATCAGGAACACCGTCAGGATTCGGCCCTGTCGCACCCTCCGGCGGGCCATAGGGCCAATTGCAGTCCCACGGCGTGAAATGGGTGACAGCCACCCGCCAGAAGGTCGCTCCCGGCGCATAGCGGCTCGCATCTTCCAAGCCAATCACTTCATCGGCAAAGGAACCGTCATTATTCAGATCATCTGGCTGGTCGTTGCCGTCTTTATCCAAGGCATCGACCATACCGTCGCTGTCCGTATCCAGCAGCTTGACCACAATCCCGTTCTCAGACGGCACCCAGACTCCCCGATCACGGTCGTAATACCCGACCGGCACGGCCTCGCCGACCTCAAAACCGAGGAAATTGTCCACCCAGACCGTGACCGGCTTGTCAAAGCGCACTCGCGCCGCACCATCCACGGACAGTTCCGTGCAGTAGGTATAGGCGGAATTCGGCGGCAAAACCGCAGGCATGGATTCCTGCGTCTTGAACTCCGTGGCCCTGGTGGTGATGTTCGACAATTCCTGAACAGTATTCCCATGTTTGTCCACCAGATAGGCCCTGTTGTCGCCCTGAAAGACCACGGTCGTTGACCGGTTGCCGAACTCATCGCTGACCTGCGTGCTGGTATGGGTGACCACGGTGGCAGGGTTGCCGTCAAAGGTGACTTCGGTAGCTACCGAATCTTCAGCCGTCATCTGCACGGTTTCCGCAACAGCAATGTCATTCCAGGGCACATAGACCTGACGATGCGAGGTGATGAAACCGTCATGCCTGTAGGCAAGGGTCATGGGCCGCCGCCTTCAACAGGCATGGTGAATCTGCCGTCTGTATCGGTGAGCACGGTACCGTATTCAGGATGGCCATGCACGGTGATCCGCACCTCGGCCAGCGGCGATCCGGAAAGATTATGCACCTGACCGGTGATCAGGGCAAATCGTTCTTCATCGTATGCATCGACCGTCGCATCGTCCGGGACAAGGTCGTCATACTGCTCACCATACGAACCTTCCGGCTGCGCTGCCGGGCTGCCAGTCACTTGCACTGTCACCTGCGCGCTGACCGTGCCTTTGTCTCCTGAACCGGTGATGGTGTAGGTTGTGGTATGTTCGGGAGTGACGCTCCGGGAACCCGTTGCCGCAACCTCCCCTATCCCGTTGTCAATGCTGATCTTGTCAACGTTGCTGCCGGTCCAGGTCAGGGTTGCACTGCCGGTCCAGGTCAGGGTTGCACTGCCGCCTGCGGTGATGGAGATCGGGTCGGCGGAAATCGTAATGACAGGTTCGTCAGCAGCAGGCAATACTTCAACTGTGGCAGTGTCCGTTGCCGTACCGCCCGCACCTGTGGCGGTAATGGTATAGGTGGTTGTTGCTGAAGGGGTCACGGAAACCGAGGCGTTGAGATCAACCGTGCCGATACCGTTATCAATGGTCACGGAATCCGCATTTGTGCTGGTCCAGCTCAGGGTTGCACTGCCGCCTGCCGTGATGGAGGTCGGGTCAGCGGATAAGGAAACTGTGGGCGCGGGCGATGCCGAAACCTCCACTGTCACCGTATCAGTCGCTGTACCGCCCGCACCGGTGGCAGTGATTGTGTAGGTGCTTGTTTCTGTCGGTGCTACGGCAACAGAGCCGTTGAGATCAACCGTGCCGATCCCTTTGTCTATGCTGACGGAATCCGCATTCGTGCTGATCCAGTTCAGGGTCGAACTGTCACCCGCTGTGATGGAGGTCGGATCAGCAGAGATCGTGACTGTGGGCGCAGGAGTTGTTCCGGCGACCTCGACCGTCACAGTGTCCGTTGCCGTGCCGCCCGGCCCCTGGGCCGTGATCGTGTAGATCGTTGTTATCGTCGGTGTGACGAACGTGAAACCGCTGAAATCGACCAGGCCGACGCCGTTATCAATGCTTACAGAATCTGCGTTCATGCTGGCCCAGATCAAGAATGCACTGTCGCCTGCGCTAATGGAGGTCGGATAGGCGCTCAGAAAGACCAAAGGAAACGGAGCATCAGAGATCGTGACTGTCACAGTATCCGTTGCTGTGCCTCCGGGGCCTTCAGCGGTGATCGTGTAGGTTGTTGTTTGTGAAGGCGTAACAGTGGTTGTGCCGCTTGCGGAAACACTGCCGCTATCCGGGGATATGCTGACCCTGTCCGCATTGCTGCTGGTCCAGCTCAGGGTCGAGCTGCCGCCTGCTGTGATGGAGATCGGATCAGCGGTAAGCCTTGCTGTGGGCGCGGGAGAAGGCTCTGTATCGTTTTTCAGCTTGAGCACCAAAAACTTCCCGACTTCCAGGGTAACACCAATACACGGCCGGACGATGCCGTCGCAGAGGCAGAGGAGAGAAGAAAACAACCCATAATGGAGATAATGAACAGCAACGTTATTTTTTTCACAAGGAACCTCGAATGTTCTTACTTGTCAAGAGGTGGTGGAGGTAATTATCAGGAGCAACATATGACCATATTCCACTCTGCCGACGAATGTTAATATCTTTTGCATAGAAAAACAAAATGGTAATAATATTCAATCCCGTTTTTAAAACGAAAATACGGGAGAGTTGCTTGCCCAGCTTGGAGCATCACTTACATAAACGCAAGTCAACCAGCAGATCCGTCCCGCTGCGTAAGGACATACCATAGAAGCAGCGCAGGGTGTAAGCGGCCTTCAGGAGCGGATCAAGAAGGAGATAGGCTCCACAGGAAATGGTGAGCAGGCTAGTGGTGTTAGCAACCCAGTAATATCCACTGCGGAGCATGACCGTTTCAACGCCGGTGAGCATGTTGATCAGATAGGGCAAGGCCATGAGAAGGAGAAGAATATTAGCAGCAACCACCACGCCCAAAGGGCTGGCTGGCCAGACCCCGATAACGATGAACAGGGTGCCAATGATAAACCAGGGAAGATCCCCAAGCAGATCAGGAGATACCCCCATCATTCCTGTGGAGGTGCTGATAGCAGCGGCCAGACCAAAACAGCAGAGGAAGACCAGAAACAGGGGCCAGGGACTGAGAATCCAGATGATCACATAATTCTGCCATTTCTCCTTTGTTGCCAGTTTGCGACTTTGCCGGGTAAGTTCTTTCTTATCCGCAACCGCACCAAGCACAGTATGGTTTTGGAAAAAGGCATTTATCCAGGGAAAGGGGATAAAGAGCAGGGGCATACAGAGAATAAAGAGAAGGATTCCCCAGGGCTGGATTCTGGCCTGCTGGACACAGATGCGAAGAAATTCAACGGGATTTATGGGTTGCGGGGGTGTGCCCAGCCGAACTTCATAAAGGATTCTCCCGTACACGGCCTGCCAGCCCTTCATCCAACAAAAGAGTACAGCCATAAGCAGAGAGGCCCAGAGGATGTGGTCAGCTGCAAAGCTGGATGAACTCATATCATTCCAGAAAAAGAGCAGGCCAATCACAAAGGGAATGGTGCCCAGATAATAGGCCACCAGAGCTGTTGAACCGCCACTCCTGACCAAGGTCAGGGCCTCGTCCATGAGCAGAAAATGATTGACGCTGAACAGCTCATCGTCTTGTTTGTTCATGCCAGATAGTCCCGTCGTGGATGGTTGCTGGAATGGAGAGAAGGCCGGTAGCCAGGAGATAAAAGGCCAGCCAGGCCCCGAGCAGGCCAAAGATCAGCTGCAAAGGCGGCAGTAGCTTTTTGATCCGGGCCTGCTGTTGCTCCTGTTGTTGCTTGGTCAAGGCCAGAAGGCAGTCAGAGCAGAGCAGACGACCGTCATGGTCACTGACGCATTCCCGACAAAAATAACGATTGCATTCCGGGCAACGGGCCACGGGTTCCCGGTCAGCATGATGAAAACAAAATTCTTTAAGCATCTGTTGCCGTTCCTCCGGCTTTGACGGTGAACCGAAGTCCAAGGCCTCCCAGCAGGCTGAAGCAAACAATCCTGGTGATCAACAATATCCTGAGATAGAGCGAGTCAGCTGGCTGTATCTGGCCCAGCATCATCCAGAGTTCATATTCATTACTGGGCATGGTTTGTAGTTTCGCCATTTGACGAAACAAGGCAACAAGCAGGCCAAAATTGGCAAGCACACTGAGTATCAGCCATAATGAGGACCACCAGGTCAGATTGGCTAACATCCCCCTGATTTTGCTTTTTGATTGGCGATACAGGGCCGTGACAAGTGCGAGCAAAGCCAGGAAACAGGTTATATTCTCAAGAATATAGATGAGTTTCCCCCGGCCTGCAAAGGAAACCAGATAAATGATAGCCAGCAGGAGAAAGAGAGTATAGCTGATCAAATGGGCCTTATTATCAAAGAACAGAGAAAATTCCTCCAGCTCTTCTGGCTTTTTTGCAGTCTGTTTGAGATGGTTGGCAGCGGCAACCTGTTCATGTTTACGACCAAGTTCTTCTTCGTGGTCTGGAGTAAAATTCCCTTGTACCTGTTCAATAGAAGCGTTCAGTTTTTTCTGAAGCTTTTGGGCAACAGGAAGCCGCTTGCAGGGGAGAAGTGTGGTCTGCACCGCAGTGCTGATCTGGACCGTGCAGGTTGCACCTTTGAACCAATTCACGGAGAGGAGTATAAAGCTAAGAAAAGCTATTGCCAAGTGGATTATCCTGCCGACGTCCCCGGACAGGCCAGCCAGAACCAAAAAAAACAGGATAATGACCAGGAAGATTATACTCTGATTGCGCCGTTGCTTATTTTCAGCAACCACCAGGGCCTGAATATCCTGGAAATAAAATTTTCGGTACAACTCCTTCCAACCCTCATTCCTGACCAGAAGCAGATGGTCCTCAGCAAGCCAGAGGCGTGATACGCCACCAAAGAATCCGCGATGTTGACATCCTTTGACCGGAGAGTAGGTATGTTGTTTCTTCATGTTAACAGGAAGGGCCAAAGATATACCACCAAGCCAATACCGATGATCTGAGCCGTGGCCAGGAGGGTAGCCATGGGAAAGCGCCAACGGCTGACAGGAGTTATGGAGATTGGTGTCTTATGATATTTGACGATAAGATAAAGGGTCAATGGGGCAGTGAGCACGGTCAAGGGTATGATCAGGAGAAAGGGCCAGAAAGCAAGGGCCAGCACAAGGATGTCATAGCGAACACATCCCTGCTTCTGCTCTATCACTCCCTGTTTATCCTTGCCCCGCTCCAGGCAGACAGGACAAATATGGCTTGCTCCCATATCAAGGTCGCAAAGGGCACAGAGAAAACGGCCACAGTGGGAGCAGTCAACTACAGCTTGTTTTTCTGGATGATAAAAGCAGCTTGCCTGGTTCGCAGCCTCCACCTGTTCCGGGTGGATAACCTTTTGCTCTCTGAGCAGGGCTGGATAAGCTGTGCAGTGCAGAGGTGCTGAACAACCTGGACAGAGCGAGTCTGTATTATACTGTTCAGCTGGAACAGGGGTTCTGCATATCGGACATTTGATGATCATCGGTTCCTGTTTCTGAGGCGAGCCCTGAGACCTTTTCTTCCTACTCTTCTGTGCCAAAAATAATCCTGTAGACGATACCGAGAACGATGGTTCCCATAGGTATGGTCCAGATCAGGCCGATTCCCAGGGGAATAGCAGAAACCATGAAAATAAGTCCCATAACAAAATAAAGTCCGAATATCTGGAACCAGCTATGATGAATTGCCTTGCGTGAGGCCTCCATAGCCTCCCAGGGGCCAAGTTCTTTGTCCATGATCAGGGGGATGGTGAGTCCGTAGGCAACACTGAGGTAAATTCCCGGAATAATCAGAAGCAGAAAGCCGATCATGATAATGATTGTCTGAAGGATCATGGCAATAAGAAGCGGCTTTACCTGGGCAATCCCGTCAAAAAGCATGGAAAAATTGATCGACTCATCCGATGCCCGTCGTACGCCCATCATCATTATACCAGCGGTCAGAACTACTGTCAGGGCTGCGTAGATCAACTGGAGCCCCAGCTGGCTGATGATAGCGAGCACTATACCGCTTTCATTAAGCCCCAATAAGCCTATGAGCATTCCGCCGATGAACATGATGAAGAAGGAAATAACATACATGGCAAAGACTCCGCCAAATATTGGTCCCTTTGCCCCCTTGACCTTTGCCCAGCCTTCTGAAAGAACCTCGCCTATCTGAAAACTGTACTGACCAGCTATGCCTTTTTCTAAGCTCCCGGAATCAGTTGCAACCGTCCCTTCCTTGAGTTTTTGGAGGATGATTGGCTTACAGGTTGCACAGATCTGTTGTCCTTCCAGCTCTATCAACTCGTCTTCAGGAAAAGAGTTACCGCAATTTGTGCAGGTCTTTGTCTCGTTAACCTGTTCATCAGGATTTGAAGAGGAAGGGAGCGGTGGGGGGGAGGCAGCACTCTCTGACTCAAAAGGATCATCAACAGGTGGTGCAACTTGCGCAGCTTTTTCCTCTGTCACGGTAAAGCTCTGTCCGCATTTGGGGCATTTTAATTTTTTGCCGACATATTTATCGTCAATGGAACCTTTGACATTGCAATGGGGACAGACAAGCTTCATTATTTATCTCCTTTTGTTGCTATCAATTGAGGATACACACGGAAATCAGTTACTCTCAAATTAAGATAACTTAAAGTTACGAAGCGATTACGTCAAGTTTTTCTTTATTCTTTTTACCATGATCCAGCAAGCCAGCATTGATACATACGCCACCATTGCCTATGAGGCAAATAGCCTCTATAATCACCTCATGGATTGAGGCGAAAATAGGGAGGCATGATGAAAAGTTTCTGGCAGGAGTTTACCGGGATAGAACTGAATCCGCGACAGAAAAAGGTGGTCAATGCCCTGCTTGATGCGGGGAAGAGAAGGTTTGAAGGGTACTTGGCTGCCAGGAAATACAGATCTCTGGCCAAGACGAGCAAGGCGACAGCCTCCCGCGATCTGGAGGATTTGGTCAGAAAAGGTGTGTTGCGGCGACTGGACGGCGGCGGGAGGAGTACGAAATATGATCTCTGCTGGGAGCGATTTGAGTCCGTGGGGCTATCTGTTCCCGGATCATGATCGGTTTGTTCCAGTGCAAGGATGGCCTGTATGATATTGAATTGGAAAATGATAAGGTGGTGAGCAACATTATTCGGAGCAGGCAGGTGTGGTCTTCGCCTGAATTACGATGCGTTGCCGTTCAAAAAGGTGGTGGAGAAAGAGGGGGTGGTGATGCTCCTTTCTCTGTATCATATCACCGATCAGGCTGTTTGTCGCTACTCAATGCAGCGGAAGGTCAGGCTGAGAATTTGCCTATCACTGCCAATGGTGCCGGGCATTACTGTTGGGTCATGAGCTGTTCACACTCCTTTTCGCCTCGCTTGTTATTACAAGGAAAAGTATTCCGGTAACCAGTCCGGCCCCATGTGCTTCGGGAAACCCGGCCCAGCTCAGATGGGTAAAAATTGCCTCCTGCGTTGTCGTTTCAACGATAATCTTCAAGACAGCGACCAGCCCGATAAGCGGCAGCATTGGATGCCTGTTCTCCTGCCAAATTCTTACTAACAGCACGACCAGCAAGCCGTTGAGCATCCCGGACAGACCGCAGTAGAGCAACAGCTCGTTTCGACCAAACCAGAGCCAGCTGCTGACTCCCAGGCAGCTGACAATGGTCACATCGGCAAACCGCCGCCAACCGATGCGCTGTTCCAGCAAGCCGCCGATGAGTGCCAAAGGCAGCAGATTCCAGAGCAGATGGGGCAAATCGCAATGGATAAAATGGCCTGTGAGTAATCGCCATATTGCCCCCTGAGCAATGGCGGTACGATCATACACCAAGGTTGCCGATGCCTCCCCGAAGAGCAAAAAAAAGAGTAAGGAGGCAGCGCAAAGGATAGCGGTGAGCCAAGGCTGTTGTTGCCAGCCTGAGTGATTATCGTTTCTGCTGAACATCTTCATTTGCTCCTCCCTGTTGTAGGGGAGACCGGCGGTCGCCCTTGGTGTATGCGATCATCCGGGTATT
Source organism: Candidatus Electrothrix sp. (assembly GCF_052785085.1). Lineage (NCBI taxonomy): Bacteria > Pseudomonadati > Thermodesulfobacteriota > Desulfobulbia > Desulfobulbales > Desulfobulbaceae > Candidatus Electrothrix > Candidatus Electrothrix sp. Next base: position 46,108 of record NZ_JALAAI010000009.1, on the reverse strand, counting down.
AATGGGCGAGCACCGCTCGCCCCTACGGTTTCTCTGGTTCCCAAGCTCCGGCTTGGGAACCTGTAATCCTTCCATTATGCAAGACCGACCAGCCGGTCTCCCCTACGATTCGTCCTGTTTCCGGTCTTTTCAGGCCTGTTTTTTCCTGCGCCCGATCCACGCCAACGGCAGCAGGAAGAGCAGAGAGATAAGGTCAAAGCTGCCTGCGCCACCGCCTCCGCCGGAATTGCGTGTAGTGGGCTGATTGCTGTTCTTAAACATGGGCCGTGCAGTGTCAGCGCGACGTTGGACAACCGGCTGGGCAGCCCGTTCTTTTTGGGCAGTGAATTCCCGTTGCAGACGTTTTGAGTTTCTGCGTTCAATACCAAGCTTTTTGAACACCTCATCCCGAACCACAATCATAGAGGTGTAATCAGTGACCAAGCCATACTGAATACCCAGGTCGGTTATTGCCTGCTTCATATCAGCATCTTCGCCGAAATTTTCCATCTCCCGGTTGAGTTGTTCAATGCTGGCATAGGCCCAGAGTCGTTCCAGTTCAGGGTTTGCTGTGGATGTCTCCGGGAAGGTGCAGTCAGTCTGATAGACCTTCTCTTCACCGGAGATCTTGCCGCTCAGGCTGACTTTTGCCTGTCCGTTGCCGCTGTAATGCCCGAACATGGTCAGCTGCTGACCACGGTAGAGGCTGCCGATCTTTTCTGGAGTCAGGTCAAAGGTTTTGATACCCTTGATTTTGAGTTGTGCCCCGTGCAGGGCCTCATGGGTGACCTTGGATTGGGCCAGCAGGATGGAGCCGACAATATCGTCGCTGTTGGAGACACTCATGGCAAAGCCGTTGGAGGCATCTGTAATCGCGGTGAGCAGGGGACGGTTGGCACTGTTGCCCATGATAAAGGTGAAGAGGCGTACATCATGGCTGCGAATCAGCTTGATAAAGTCTTTCTGCCGGGTAACACCCACATTGGCTACCCCGTCAGTGACCAGGAGGATCGCGCTGGTGCGGTCGCTGTCCAATCCCTTGATCCCCTTGTGCAGGCCGTCGTAGACATTGGTTCCGCCGTTGGGAGCGATTTTCCCTACCTTGTCGATATACTTCCGTACATTCTCCGGGTTGGCCAGGGTGTAGCCTCGGGTCAGCTCAGAGGCGGAATTATTAAAGAGGATGATTCGAAAGCGTTCATTGGGGGACATCTTTTGCAGGGCCCGGCTGACGCCGTCTGCCAAGGTCTGATATTTGCCCTTCATGGACCCGGAAATATCCAGAATAAAGAGCCAGTCCCGACCCTCGGTGATGGGCTGGAGATCCATGGCCGGAGTGACTGTCAGCATAAAGGTACCGGCTTTATCCTGTTCCGGCTTATAGGTGACCAGATCCACTGATCCGGGCAGGTTGTCGGCGTGGCGGTAGTAGACCACGATATCCTGATCCAAAGTAAAGGCCGTGCCATCAGGCTGAACCGGGGGTTGGAGAGTTGTTGTCCGAGCAATCTGCTGCCTGCCTTCTTCCGCATCAGTAATCGTCTCGGCCGCAGCAGGAGCGGCAGGATTGTCACCGCTACTGTTGCCGAGATGGACATGATAGCTGTCTCCCTTTTTGACTATCGCCGCATTAGGATGATTGGGCAGGCGTATTCCGTCCACCGGATAGCCGGGTCGCAGGATCAGGTCGAAACTGAAGGTATTGGTGACCTTTTCATTGGCTGTCCAAAAGGAGAGCTTGGTGTCATCCACGCCGCCTTCTTCTAAAGGATAAACATAACGGCCCATGGCGCTGTCCACCTTGACCGGCTGGATATAGCCGAAACGGATTCGGGTATCCTGTCCGGCCCGCACCGGTGAGACCGCGATGTCAAAGGTCTTATAACTGTCCTTTTCAGTCAGCCCGGCATCCTCGCCCGCAGCCTTCTGTTCTTCATAGACTTTTCTGGCCTTGCCCTTTTCCAGGACTTCACCGTGAACTGGCTTATTGTCGATCCACATGGTGAACTCGGCAACCGCCGCCTTTTCCGGCACCGGAAAGGAATAGATCGCCTCAAGATCCTGGGCGTGCGGATTATGAAAGACCTGCTCCACCGTGGTGATGGCGTAACCGTCCTCAATAACTACTTTAACTTGGTGATCCCTGACTTCTAGGGCAGGCAGGCTGTTGTCACTTGGCGTGAGTAGCCCGGCAGCTGAAGCGGATCCGAATCCGAGCATCGGGAACAGGCAGCACAATAAGGCGTTGATGATGAGTTGTTTCATGGGGTTCATGGTTTTCCTCCGAATTAGGGTTGGTTTTATGAACATTGTTCAACTTTAAAGTAAAAAATATATGAACACCGTTCACATCTCTACCGTACAATTTTATTGAACACTGTTCAAGTAAATTCTTTCCTTTCTCTCCTTTTTTTTGTACGATGGTCTTACAGGAAAAACAAAAGGCCAAAATTACAAGGAGTGCTTATGGGACGTGGGCAAAAAGTGGAGTACGGGCAATTGCGGGCCACTGTTATTGAAGTTTCAACAGAAATGGTTATGGCGCATGGTTCGACCTCTTTAAGTATCAGGAAAATCGCCAAGAAGATCGGCTGTGCAGTCGGCACAATATATAATGTCTTTAGTAATCTGGATGAAATTATCCTGACAGTAAACAGCACCACCCTGAGCGAATTGCAATCCCGGCTGCTGGCGGACACCGGGCAGAAGGATGATGCGCTTGCCGCCTTAATAGGATTAGGGCAATCCTATGTCGCCTTTTGTCGGGAAAATTATAATCTCTGGTCTTTAGTGCTTGAGCATAAGCTGGCACCGGGAAGCACTTTACCAGAATGGCATCAGCAACAGGTGGACGACCTCTTTTTATTGGTCACCCGGATGACGGCACCATTGGTGGCTGATGACAACGAAAGGGCGGAGCGAGCCGCACGGGTGCTTTGGGCCGGGCTGCACGGAATCTGCGCCCTTGCGATGAGCGGCAAGCTGGACGTTGTCCATGCGGAATCCGCCGAGGTGCTGGCCGAGTCTCTGGTGCGTAATTATTTACTGGGGTTGCGGGCGGAGGATATGGTATGAGAAGCCACCCACCGTTAAAACGGTGGGCTATTATCAATCGCCCCTCCGGGGTGGGGATATCCGGGAAACAGCGTCCCGGAGGGACTGCCGAAAATAGCCCGGTGTTTCAACGCCGGGCACAGAAAATAGGCTCCCCCCCTAACTCGTAGATGCGCCCAGCGGGATGAGCATTCCGTCCCGCCGGGCAGCAATCTGTGCTGCTCTATTATTCCTTTTCTTCTTCGGCAAGACCGGATAAACTAAGTCATGAGACTAAGTTTAAAAAAAGAGGAAGGAGTAATGGAAACCGTTAACGTCCATGATGCAAAGACACATCTTTCCAGACTGCTGACCCGTGTTCATGCTGGCGAAGAAATCGTTATCGCCAAGGCCGGGAAACCGTATGCAAAACTTGTTCCGCTGGCGCAGCCGAAGAAAAGACGGCCCGGCATTGCTCGGGGCGCAGTGACCGAAGAATTCTTTGAAGCACTACCGGAAGAGGAGTTGCAGGCATGGGAAAAATAACCCTGCTTCTTGATACGCATATTTTCCTGTGGTGGCTTTTTGATGATCCGCATTTGCCTGCAGAAATCAGGGGACATATCGTGGAGGCGGAGAATACAATCCTGATAAGTGCGGCCTCGGTCTGGGAGATTACAACGAAATTCCGCCTCGGCAAGCTGCCTCAGGCCGAAACAGTGGCTCGAAATGTTCCGAAATGGATCTGCGGGGTCGGGTTCACCGCCCTTCCTGTCGGTACTGATCATGCCCAGCTTGCCGGGGAATGGAAAATGGAGCACCGCGACCCTTTTGATCGAATGCTTGCGGCACAGGCAGAAGCGGATGATGCCGCTGACAAAGGAGGTGGCAGGGGGGAGTTGGTTGTTTTTGGGGGTCATGGCTTTCTTGTCAATATTTTCTGGAAGAGAAGCGGGTGCGGCAAGCAAAAATGGCCTTGCAATGCTGCAAAGTCGTTTTCTCCCGCTGCAGACCCGTTTTCTCCCGTTACAGAATGATTTTTGCCTGCTTCAGTACCATCTTTTCCCACTCCAGAATGCTTTCTTCCTGCTGCAGTGGAATTTCTGTCGATCCGGGAAGACATTTTCCTGCTGCAATGAGTTTTTCTCCCGTTCCAGCAGGACGCTCTCCCGATGAGGATGGTTTCAGTATATCTCCTGCTGAAAGGAAATGGAACCTCTTATAGCTTCATATCCAGCACACCAATCTTTGCTGAATTTTCCCCGTTGACATGGGGGGATGTGCTTTGTAGATTTCTCGGGTAAAAGATGAAACTCTACGGAAGCGATTCCTATGAAGAGCACAGCTTCCACCTTGAAAAATCGGTTGCCCTGGCAATGCAGTGCAGCGATGATCTGATGAATCTTCTAGGTGTAGAAATTCTTCAAGGCACAAAACTGAATAAGAACGGCCAAAAGCAAGATCAATACAGAAAGGTACGCAACTCAGCAATCTTTGCCAAATGGGCACAGAGCGTAAATAATGCAATAGTCCAATATAGGAATTTCTAGGCCTGCTTGAATACAACGCAAGCGGACAACACACTGGATACAAGATGGTGTCCTTTCCAGTCAAGAACAACCTGTTGCAAGGAGGAACTATACTGTGAAGATCACAAATTACATAGGCCAAGTCGAAACCTGTGGAATGCCGCCATGGTCGTGTTCATTGCCGGTATGCTCGGTTCGTTCATAGCCATCCCCGTGCTCAGTTCAGCGGCATTCTATCTGGTTGCTCTATCGGCAGCATTGCTGCTCCTGGGTACTTGGGTTTTCTGATCTACAGATTCCTTACGAACTGCCTTCCATCCCGGAAATTCAGAGAGTTTCAGCCGATATCGAGCCACATGTTTAGGAATTGATCGAAAAAGGAGGTATCCATTATCTTTCTGAGAACCAATACATCACAACAGAGAAAGGAGGAGAATGCAATGTCAAATGTACAAGAAGCTCTACTTCCCCCGAAAATCCTGTTTGACCTGGCAAAAAATGCAGGTGTGGCCTTTAACGGCGATCAGCCCTGGGACATTACCGTACATGATCCGGTCGTCTATCAACGCATCCTCTCGCAGGGTTCGTTGGGTTTCGGTGAAGCGTACATGGATGGGCAATGGGACTGCCCGGCCCTTGATCAGTTATTTGATCGTTTACTCAGTATCGAAGACATCGAAAAGACGGTGTCAAAGCGACAGAAACTCAAACTTGGTATCAAGGCGGTATACAACAAACTGCGGAATCTGCAGAACTATAAACGTGCCTTCCAGGTGGGTGAACAGCATTACGACATCGGCAATGACCTTTTTGAAATCATGCTGGATCCGACTATGAGCTATTCCTGCGCCTATTGGGAAAATGCGAATACATTGGAACAGGCTCAAAAAAACAAACTGGACATGATTTGTCAGAAGCTGAAACTCAGCAAGGGTGAACGCCTGCTGGATATAGGTTGCGGCTGGGGCGGTCTGGTCAGCTATGCGGCTGAATACTATGGTGTGGAGGCGGTTGGCATCACAGTGTCGCAGGAACAACAAGATCTTGCCTCGGCATACTGTAAGGGGTTGCCGGTGCGGATCGAGCTTATCGATTACCGGGAGTTAGACGGAGTTTTCGACAAGATTGTCTCAGTGGGCATGTTTGAGCATGTCGGCCTGAAAAATTATCGTACCTATTTCACTAAAGCGGCGGATCTGCTTGCGGATCACGGCCTGTTTCTTTTACATACCATCGGCAGATACAAAACATCACGATCCTTTGATCCGTGGTTAAACAAATATATCTTTCCCAACGGCAAACTGCCTTCTGCCGCAGATATCGCTCAAGCGGCGGACGGCCTTTTTCTGATTGAGGACTGGCATAGTTTCGGTCATAATTATGACCGCACTCTAATGACGTGGATGAAACGCTTTGATGAGGGATGGGACAAACTGAAACACCGGTACGATCAGCGATTCTACCGTATGTGGAAATATTATCTGCTCTCCTGCGCCGGTGTTTTCCGTTCACGACGGGGACAGCTCTGGCAGATAGTCTTAAGCAAGCGCGCAGGAAGGCGGTCGTATCGTTCAACACGACGCTTCTCTTTTTCTCAGGAACATGCAAAGGCAGATTAAAGGCTCCGATGGTATTTCCTGGTTCCCAAGCTCCGGCTTGGGAAGCCTTTATTGCTGAAGCTCTGTTTTGTTGGTACCGCCTTTCTACTCCTTCTCTTTGGAAAACAGCAAGGAGAGAGGCTCCTTTACTCACTAAATCCCTGACAGCAACTCGCCCGGAAGCATATCTAGGGTCAATCCCGCTCTGGCTGTTTGTTTTTTATATTAACAACCAGGAGTATTCTCAAAAATGTCCTGTTTGCAGTTTTCTTTTTACATAGTTAATAGCAAAGTGTATTTCTACTTTAACATAGGAAAAATGCCATGCTGCTGCCAGGAAACCTTTATCATTAAAAAAAATTTTTCCCAGTTTTTTTCAATAAAAACAAAGAGGTTTTCAAGAGTGCAATCAGCTTCAGCCGGGAAAAGTTCGGGTTTTGAAACCTCAGAATCTGGCCAAATCCCTTTCTGAGAATTCCCAAAGACGTACATCATGCTCTCGGGATAAGAATGCCTGATGAATAAATGTTTGAAAAGAAACCCTGATTATGGGATGATAGGACAAAATAAGCTAAGCACAACTTGTCTTGTGTATTCTGTTAACATTGCGTAGTTTTTCATGCCTCCACGTAAAAAAAATACGGCTGCTTCTCAAAAAGCACCATTTAAACATTTTATCTTTCAACTGAGCCTTAACGGAGTTGCCGGGATAGCCCTGGTCGCCTCTTGTTTGTTTCTCTGGATGTTTTTTATTGGCGTCTGGGCAGGGCGGACAATCATATCCCCCTGTCCTTCTGCCCCAGCTCCGGCTGCACAGGAAAATTCACAAGAGGCTGCACAAGAAGCTATACCGGAAACACAGCTGGAGGCAACAGTACCTGATATTGAACAACCCAATATTGAACAGGTTGATCCCCCTGCGATCTATATCCAGCCCAGAGAACGAAAAAAACGCATTTCCCCACACGAATCTCCCCTGCATCAGAGGCCTTGAGCAGGGAGATAACTTATCAGGCTGATATTATATATAAACCATTTGTCCCCTTGACCAACGAACGGTAAAGAGGTACCTTGGAAAAATTTTGAATAATTTGACACTCCATAATGAAGACTTGTACAACAGATTGCAGATGTACTCCTGCACCGGGTTTAACGAGTAGCTCAATCCGTCCGGCCCGGATGAGCGATGTAAAGGAGATCCACAGTCTCTTACAGCAATTCGCCACCAAGGGCCTGCTCCTGGGGCGCTCTATCAGCTCGCTCTATGATCAACTACGTGACTTTGTTGTGTTTGATGACAAGGGTATTCAGGGGGTCTGTGCTCTGCATATTTGTTGGGAAAACCTGGCAGAAATACGTTCTTTGGCTGTTGCAGAACATCACCAGGGCAAGGGGATTGGCAGGCATTTGCTCCATTCCTGCCTTGATGAGGCATGGAGCCTGGAGATCGGTCGGGTCTTCACCTTGACGTATCAGGCGAATTTTTTTAAAAAGCTCGGTTTTATTGATATTGAGAAGAATGATCTCCCCCATAAAATATGGAGCGACTGTCTCCAATGTCCCAAGTTTCCCGATTGTGACGAAGAGGCCCTGATCTGGACGGCAGAGAAAAAGTAGGGGCACGGCGTGCCGTGCCCCTACGGCATCCTGCAGACACACAAAAGAGATGACCGGTATCAGTCGGTACTGACCGGCGGTTACCCGCAAAAAAGAAAATAATGAGAACCTCCGGTTCTCCTTGCGGAGAGATAGAATGATAAACAAAGCGTTAACCAAAGTATTTGGCAGCAAAAACGATCGCGAGGTCAAGGCATTGCTCAAGGTGGTTGATCAGATCAACGACCTTGAGCCCGATATAGAACCATTAAGCGATATACAATTACAGGCTAAAACCAAGGAATTCAAACAGCGTTATACAGACGGCGAAACCTTGGATGATCTCCTGCCTGAAGCCTTTGCGGTCTGCCGGGAAGCAGCAAAGCGGGTGCTGGGAGAACGGCATTATGATGTCCAGCTCGTTGGTGGTATTGTCCTGCATCAGGGTAAAATCGCTGAGATGAAAACCGGTGAGGGCAAAACCCTGACCTCCACTGCTGCGGTCTATCTCAACGCCCTGAGCGGTAAAGGCGTGCATGTGGTCACGGTTAATGATTATCTGGCCAGCCGTGATGTGGAATGGATGGGCAAGCTCTATCATTTTCTTGGTCTGACCACCGGGGCCATTGTCCATGATATGGACGATGCTGCCCGCAAAGAGGCCTATGACGCAGATGTGACCTATGGTACCAATAACGAGTTTGGCTTTGACTATCTGCGCGATAATATGAAGTTTGACACCGCAGAATTTTGTCAGCGCGGCTTTAATTTTGCCATTGTTGATGAGGTGGACTCTATCCTGATTGATGAGGCCCGGACCCCGCTGATCATCTCTGGCCCGGCAGACATGTCCACTGACCTGTACACGAAGGTTGACGGGATCATGAAGAATTTTCAGGAAGAGGAGCATTACACCAAGGATGAAAAGGCCCGTCAGGTTCTGCTTACTGACGAAGGTGTGCTGCTGGGAGAAGAACTGCTGGGTGTGGATAATCTCTATGACCCGCGCAATATCAACCAACTCCATCATATCAATCAGGCCCTCAAGGCCCATGTCCTGTTTCAGCGGGATGTGGATTATATTGTTAAGAACGGTGAAGTAGTCATTGTTGATGAGTTTACCGGACGAACTATGGAAGGACGGCGCTATTCAGATGGTCTTCATCAGGCCCTGGAAGCAAAAGAAGGGGTGAACATTGAAAAGGAAAATCAAACCTTAGCATCCATCACCTTTCAGAATTATTTTCGGATGTATGATAAGCTGGCCGGTATGACCGGAACAGCAGACACAGAGGCACCGGAATTTAAAAAAATCTATGATCTGGACGTGGTCATTATTCCGACTAACCGGGATATGGTTCGAAAGGATTATGCAGATGTTATCTATAAAAACCAGGCAGCCAAATACCGAGCTATTGTCCAGGAAATCAAAGAACTGCACGAAAAAGGCCAACCTGTGCTGGTGGGCACCATATCCATTGATGTTTCAGAAAAGATCTCCAGCATGCTCAAAGAAGAGCGGATTCCCCACGAAGTCCTGAATGCCAAGCATCATGAGCGTGAGGCAGAAATCATCGCTGATGCTGGTCAAACCGGCAAGATCACCATTGCCACTAATATGGCTGGCCGTGGAACTGATATTAAACTGGGAGAAGGAGTACGGGAGGTGGGTGGACTCCATATTCTCGGCACCAGCCGCCATGAATCCCGCCGGATTGATAACCAGTTACGCGGTCGTTCCGGTCGTCAGGGCGATCCTGGTTCCTCCCGCTTCTTCCTTTCCCTGGAAGACGATCTGCTGCGCATCTTCGGTTCAGGAAAACTGGGCACGATCATGGATAAACTGGGCATGGAAGAGGACGAACCCATTGAGCATTCCATGATTTCCAAGGCCATTGAAAATGCCCAACGCAAGGTGGAAGGCCATAACTTTGATATTCGTAAGCATTTACTGGAATACGATGATGTCATGAATAAACAGCGTGAGGTCATCTACACCCAACGGCGCAAGGTGCTGGAGAGTGAAGATGTTCATGAGACTATCAAAGATATGATGCAGGAGCTGGTGGAAAGTCTTGTGGGAGAGACGGCTCAAGAGCGTAAGCATCCAGAGGATTGGGAATGGGATGCTCTCAATGATCGCGTTGAGGAGATCTTTAATATCAAGCCGGGCTGGCTGGATACAGATCCCACAGAGGTTACTGCTGACTCCTTGCAGGAGACCTTACAAGCCGCTGTTGAAGAGGCGTATAAGGCCCAGGATGAACGTAACCGGGCAGACCAGATGCGCCAGATTGAGCGGATGATCCTGCTCCAGATGGTGGATACCCTGTGGAAAGAACATCTGCTCAATATGGATCATCTTAAAGAGGGGATCGGCCTGCGTGGCTATGGTCAGAAAAATCCTCTGGATGAGTACAAACGCGAAGGCTTTGAGCTTTTCCAGTCCATGATTGAGACCGTGAAAGAACAAACCATCACCACCCTGATGCATGTCCGCATCCTTCAGAGTGATGAAGTGGATCGCTTTGAAGAAGAACAGCGACGCAGGCAGGAAGAAGAGCTGGAACAGGTGCGACTTTCGGCCAGAGCTGCCGGGGCTGATGACGAGGGTCCGAAAACTGTTCGCCGCGATACAGAAAAAGTCGGACGTAATGCTCCCTGCCCCTGTGGCTCTGGTCAAAAATACAAAAAATGTTGCGGCAGGTTGAGCTAAGGAGATTTGATCTCAGGAAAATACCCCGCTTCTTGGGGCGGGGTCGTTTACCATGAAAGCTTCAGTCACTCGCAAAGATTCCAGAAAAATAACCGGACACACAGGTGAAGAGGCAGCAGTCCGGTATCTGGAGCAACAGGGCTACACTATTCTGGAGCGTAATTTTCGTCTGCGGATCGGGGAGGTGGATATCATTGCCCGTGATGGTGAGGACTTCGTTTTTATTGAGGTAAAAACCCGGCGCACAAAAAAGTTTGGCAGTCCTTTTGAGGCAGTGGATGTTCGTAAGCAACAACAGATAACAAAGATTGCTGCTGCCTATGTGCAAGGTCGGGAGATTCCTGTTCGTTTTGATGTGGTTGCTGTCCACCTGAACGGACAGAATATACAGGTTGAGTTACTCAAGAATGCCTTTTAAAAAGGCCTCTTATTTCAGCCTGCTCAGATAATTCCGCATCTGTTTTATGGTTTGAACATGCACATTATCTGCCTGAAAAAAGATCAAATCGCCTTCAACTTCAAAAATATTATTATCAATAAACTCCTTCCCCAGCAGCATTGGGTCAATAGCCTTATAATAAAGAGCTGTTTGTAAAAAGAAAAAGCTGTCTAATTTCATAGAAAGAAATTCCACAGCCATGCCCTGCTCGTCAACTCTGCTAATAGCACCAACTGCCCTGATCGCCTCTTCGGTAAAAAAACCAGATTGTTTCAGGTTGACCGTACAAACATCGCCATTCAAAACCTGCTGGAACTCGCCCTCAATGTATAACCCGCCAAGGCTGATATTATGGATAAACCGCTTATACTCCACAGCACCAAAATCCAGCCGGACAGCCCACTGAATATTTAGCCGTGAGAATCGACGTCTATTTTTTGCTTTCATAATTTTTCTTTCATAACAGCACCCTCTTATTGGTGTGTCCCATCCTTCACTCTTTCCAAAGCAACTGCTCTATAAAACCAGTGTATCGCATTTTCAAACAAGAAAGAAGGAACGAAAAAGGAACCTGAAAACTGATCAATGTTTCCTCCAGCAGCTCAACAAGGATATCATCATGTTACCCCCAGCTAACTTCTTGACAAAAAAGCCTGTCCTCTTTAGGATAGCCTGAACAATGAATGCTTATACTACCGAGCCAGCCAACAGATCATCGCCTCCCTTATTCAATAAGAAGAAATATTATCAGCTTACTATGGAGCCAATTGCCGTAACTATGGGATGTCCGGTCGGGATTGGCCCTGAGATTCTCCTTTCTTTCTTTGAAGGACTTGAAAAGAGAACCAAGTTCCCTCCTGTCGTACTTGGGGATCTTGCGGTTCTTTCCCAGGTTGCTGCCCAGCTCAATGTGCAAATAGAGCCGGTTCCCTGGCTCCCTGGTCAGGAAATAGAGCCGGGCAGTCTGCCAGTCATGGAACTTTCACAGCTTAATGCCAAAAAACTGCATTGGGGAGAACCGATCCAGGAAACCTCGGTTGCCATGGCTGACTATATTCGCCACGCAGTCCAACATACCCTGCGTGGTGATTTTGCAGCAATGGTCACCTGTCCTATTTCTAAAAAAGCACTCAATAATGCAGGGATTCATTTTCCCGGCCACACTGAGATGCTGGCCCATTTGACAGAAACTGATAAGTATCTGATGATGTTGGCTGGTTCCCGACTCCGGGTGGTTTTGGTCACTATCCACGAACCCCTGGCAAAAATTCCTGAGCTACTGACCATACATGAAATTCAGGAGTGCATCAGAATGACAGCCCACGCCTTGCAAAAGGATTTTGCGATAAATAATCCCAGAATAGCAGTGGCAGGCCTCAATCCCCATAGTGGCGAACAGGGGATGTTTGGTCAGGAAGAGATTGAAATCATTAAACCTGCTTTGGAACAATATAATTTCAGAGGCTGCAATGCTGAGGTCAGCGGCCCCTGGCCCCCTGATACCATTTTTTATAAGGCTGCCAATGGGGAATTTGATGCTGTCGTCTGCATGTACCACGATCAGGGGCTGATCCCCTTTAAGCTCCTCCATTTTCAGGATGGGGTTAATGTTACCCTGGGCCTTCCCATTGTCCGCACCTCGGTGGATCACGGCACAGCCTATGATATTGCCGGTCAAGGTAAAGCGGATTCTTCCAGTCTCAGGGCAGCATGGCAGATGGCCGCAGAAATAGCATACAACAGGACACAACAGAACAGGAGTTTAAAAAAATGGGTATGCTGATTGCCTTTGAAGGCATTGACGGAACGGGGAAATCAACCCAGGTACAGCTTCTGGCCCATTTTCTTGAGGAACAGGGTTTTCCGGTGGTCACCACCTACGAACCCACAGACAGCGAGTATGGTCGTCGGATCAGAGAATTATACAAGGACAGGAGTAGCTGCACCCCGGAAGAGGAACTCAACCTTTTTATAGAGGATCGCCGCCTTCATGTCCACGAGTTTATCAAGCCGGAGTTGGCTGCTGGTAAGATCATTCTTACTGATCGGTATTATTATTCCACAGCCGCTTATCAGGGAGCAGCAGGTATGGATACAGGCGAGATCTTTGCCCGTAACAGCTTTGCTCCCAGGCCAAGTCTGGTACTTTTGTTGACTATGGACCCGGAGGTCTCCATTGCCCGGATCCGGGAAGGACGGGGAGAGGAACTTAATGATTTTGAACAACTGGATCAACTTCGCAAAGTGGCAGATCATTTTGCTGCCTTTTCTGACCCCTGTATCGCCCGTATCAATGCAGCCCAGTCGCCGGAACAGGTTCATAAGGATATTTGCAGAACAGTACAGGAGCGATTATTTTAGATGATGAATTGTAGGGGCAAGACCTGCGTGTCTGCCCGGTATAAAAGGGCGAACACATAGGTTCGCCCCTAGGGCTTTCGAAATAATGGATAGAATATTTCTCCTTGAATCCATAAAGTTACACGCTATCTTTACTCGCCGATAATCTTGACCAGTACCCGCTTTTTACGCCGACCATCAAACTCACCGTAAAAAATCTGCTCCCAGGTGCCGAAGTGTAATTTACCTTCAGTGATGGCCACAACCACCTCCCTGCCCATAACCTGTCGTTTCATATGGGCATCAGCATTATCCTCATAGCCATTATGGCGGTACTGGGAAACCGGGGCATGAGGGGCTAACTTTTCCAACCAGACCTCGTAATCATGATGAAGCCCGGCCTCGTCATCATTGATAAAGACTGAGGCCGTGATATGCATGGCATTGACCAGACAAAGCCCCTCCTGAATCCCGGATTCTGCCAGGCAGGCCTCTACTTCCGGGGTGATATTAATAAATTCCCGACGGGTCTTAATTTCAAACCACAGTTCTTTGTGATAGCTTTTCATTGTATCTCTTTCTTTTCGTTGTTTATTCTTTACTAAGTGCCTTTTTCAGCACGTCCTCTTTTCCTTGAAGACTCTTTTTTCCTTGACCTCACTCAGCCATTGCGTTACAGATTTCCCTTGCAGGATAGAATAAATATTCGTTTTTAAAGATATAATAGATATAGTTATCATTCCCAGGCTAAGAAGAGGTTTTCTATGAAGCTTATGTGCCCTGTTTCTTTGAAACAAATTAATGAAAATGCTGTACGTATCAATGCAGCCTTGGCCTTTCTCTCTATCCTGCTTTTTCTCCTGACTCCTTGGAAATGGATCATCCTGATTGTTGGATTCGATTTCTTTATTCGGGGTTTCCTTAATCCTCAATACAGTTTGTTCGCCAATATCAGCAAGAACATCCTGTCCCTTGTCAAAGCCAAACCTGTGATGGTTGATGCTGGCCCCAAAATCTTTGCCGCCAAAATCGGTTTTTTCTTCTGCTGCCTGCTCACCGTATCATGGCTCTTTGCCCTTGAACGAACCGCCCTGGTTGCAGGAGCAATGTTTATGATTTGTGCTGCCCTTGAAGCTGTCTTTAAATTTTGTGTGGCCTGCCAGATATACCCTTTTATCTACAGTCTGAAAGAGGTAAAAGTTGAATAGTAAGGGTACCTTGTTAAGGCGTAATGGATTTTATGAATTCGCTTAACCTCTTAGTGTTCGGCATATCACGTTGATAATATGGAAACATGTTATGAATATCTGGGCTGTATCAAAAAAGCCTGCATCATGTTTCACATAAAGGAGAAAATTCCGTGTTGGGAAGTTGAAGGAACATTATGTTCCCATGAGGGCGTTGAGATAGTATCAAAAGAAAATAACAAGAAAATGGACGCATGTGTTTACTGTCTTTACTATCAATCAGTGAATAACGAGAAATGAGTACATCAGTTGCATAATATTCGATAAGTAAGCAAGCCTCGTTCCCGGCTATTGATTATAAAAATGCTAAAGTACCTCTGATTCAGTACCCGGTCAACTATAAAGCCTTTTGGCCTTAGGGTGATTTCAAAAAGCTATGAAACTTCCAACACGACTTCGCAACGAACCAATTTTCTGGTTCCGAAACTTCACGATGTCTGTACCCAAGCAGAGCTTGGGCACCAGCCTAACTCTGGGCCTTGAGCCTTCAAGATGGATTAACGAAAATCATGAAAAACGATTTGCCCCTCAATCTCAGCGACCCTATGCTCAGATGATTCGCTGACAACATATATTATTTACGAGTAAAATTTTTCCCGAGGAAAAAGAAAGATTATCTTGACATGTTCATAAGAGGGGGTTATAAAAAATTATAGCCAATTGAAAAGTCTTTTTTTTCATAGCAGGTTCTTTTACATAACAAGCTTTCTGGACGTTGCAGGGCCGGAAAGTTGATAAAGCCACAACCGTCGCGAGGCGGTGTCGGAAAGCCACGGATCTCCATAAGGAGACCGCCGGGTTGCCTGCTTTCATTAAACGCTCTAAAACCAGGAGGAATGTTATGAAAACCACATCTCAAAAAATCCGCACAAGTTTTGTAACCGCCGCAGCAATTCTTTTTGCAGTTCCCCTTGCCGCTCAGGCGAAAGGTTCTTCCCTTGAAGTCATCCCATTAGATGAACGATGGGTTGTGCACATAAATCTCACCTGCCATATTCACTACCGCCCTTAATCCTTTTCTGCTCCCGCAGGTTCCGCAAAACTTCGACAGGATCCTGCTCCATTGCCAGGGCAGGCAGGCTGTGAAGTTTTTTCAACAATTCGCTTTGGCGCGGTGACACGTCCGTGTCATGAGATTTTCGTAGCTCCAGAGGTACAAGCCGAGCCAATGCTTTTCCTTTTCTGGCAATAATCACTGTATCGCCTTTATGAAAAACTTCATCAAGCAAGGTGCCGAATTGTCTCCGGGCTGAGGTTACATCAAGTATTCTTTCCATGGTATTCTCCCTGTAAAGTATAACAACTCTACAAGTCATGATACTTGCAGGGAAGAGACTCTGTCAAGCTGCTTGTTTTTTGTCGGAGGGAGGCAGAACTCCTTTTGATAGGCAAACCCTATGCCTTTTGACAGGCAAACCCTATGCTGTTTTTCAGACGGTCGAATAGAACGACGGTGGTGGATGTCCGGTTCATTCATGATTCGTTATTCACCACGGATTGTAGGGGCAGGTCCCCGTGCCTGCCCGGTTGCAATATGCCGGGATGGTGGACAAACCGGGCGGACACAGGGGTCCGCCCCTACAGGATCGGCCATGCCCTGATTGATTATCGGGGCAGGGTGCGGGCCGGGCATAATCGTCATGGCGCAGGGAAGTGGAATGGGTGGTGGTAATCCCGTTGGGGCACGGCACGCCGTGCCCCCTACTATGGAGGAATTATAATCCCAGTTCCGCAATCACTTCCGTGATCGGGATTGATTTCTGCCCCTGAGACTTTTCTTTCGCGTCTCTCAGTTCTCGTAAATCTTCATAATCTTCAATCAGCTCCGTCATTGCCTCGAATTCTTCAATCGGCAGAACAACAAACTCACTCTTTCCCTGCCGTTTAATCAGCTGCGGGTTCAATTTCATAACATCACCTCTTGCGGTACACCTCTTTTCTGTGTCGTATTCGATAAACCACAATCCTGTTGCCTTCAACTAGCTGTGCTTTCCAGTTGCGAACAGGCAAAACCTGTTCCGGGCCGGATAAAACTGAGAGAAACGTACTGCAGAACGACTTTCTCCCGCTACAGAGGCATTTTTACCCGCTGCAGAACGACTTTCTCCCGTTACAGAGGCGTTTTTACCCGCTACAGAATCACTTTCTCCTGCCGCAGTGCCATTTCCTCCCGCTTCAGGATGTGTTTTACCCGCTCCAATACCATTTCTGCCCGTTGCAGGGGCTTGTTGCCCTGTTTCATCGGGTTATTTTCCCGAAGAGGCAGGGTTTTCTCCGGCTCCGAAGGCGAACCGCCCCTACAGGATCGGCCCTGCCCTGATTGATTATCCGGGCGGGGTGCGAACCGGGCATAATCGTCATGGTGCAGGGGGATGGAATGGGTGGTGGGGAATCCCGTTGGGGCACGGCACGCCGTACCCCTACACCATCCACACCTCATGACCGCAAGAACCATACGGCGGCGTGAATTCACGGGTTTCACCGGGGAACGGAGGCTGGTCGGGATGCAATGCGTCCTGCTGCCAACGGGCCGGGTTATTGCGGATGTATTCGCGGATGCGGTGTAATTCGTTTTCATTGCGGATGACATGATCCCAGTAATTGCGCTGCCATAATTTACCGGGAAACGGTTGCCAACCGTTTTGTTTCACCCCGTCGATATACTGGTTGGTGGTCAGGGATTTGTATCGTTGCACCACATCCGGCAATGATAACGGTTCCGTAGGGGCAGGCCCCTGTGCCTGCCCTTGGTGGTTCTGCCGTGATGGTGGATCAATAGGGCGGACATGGGGATCCGCCCCTACAACAGGATCGGTCAACACAATAATTCCGTGGATATGATTCGGCATGACCCTGAATTCATCAATATCCACACCGGGATAATTATCCGGGATTTCATCCCATATTTTCTGCACCATTCGGCCTGCGTCGGTTAAATGAATTTCGGAGGAAATACCAGGGCAGACACGGGGGTCTGCCCCTACGGCGGCGGGAACGGAAATATGGCCCAACAGACATTCCCGATGTTGCACGCATATCGTCACAAAATAGGCCCCGGCCCGTGTGTAATCATACCCGCGCAGACGGATGGAACGGCGGTGATGGATGTCGGGGTTGTATTTCATGGTCGGTTATTCACCACGGATTGTAGGGGCAGACCTGCGTGTCTGCCCGGTTGGAACGTGCCGGGATGGTGGACAAACCGGGCGGACGGGACGGCGATGATACATGTCAGATTGTATTTCATGGTCGGTTGTTACCACGGTTTTGTAGGGGCAGGTCCCCGTGCCTGCCCGGTCGGAACGTGCCGAAATGGTGGACAAACAGGGCGGACACGGGGGGATAACCAGGGCGGCCACGGGGGGCCGCCCCTACACCCGGCCTTCGATTTTAAACATCACGCTGCCGATGAAAAGAATCGTGGGCTTGTGTTTTTAACGCGAAGGCTTGCGATTAAAAATCCATGCCCCGCAAAAAAACATCCGCCAACCGATTCTTTGCCCCTGCCCGGCATTTGCGGCAATTATTCGCATGATTCGGTTGCGCGGCCCAAGGGGGGTGCCGGAAATGGTGCATGGTGGAATGCACTTGCATTGCTTGCTCAAATTCCAGGAGTAAGAACTGATCGAATTTCATATATAAAATTACAAATACTTGGGAACAGACCACACCCCTCTTGTGATTGAAAAAACCAAAAAATATCTGTTGATTCTTTTTTAATTTCCTCTGCTTCTGCTTCTATCTTCTTTTTGGCCTCGGTACCAGAAAGAGATCTTTCACCTCCAAATCCTAAACACTCTATTGATGCTCCTATTGCAATATCATCACTTCCTATTGATAGACAACCTGCAAGGCTGGCCTTGTCTCCAGTTAATTTCTTGATTTTCTTGGAACCTAAGCATACTTGAAGTCCTATATCTCCTGAGTCAGAAATACGATATAATTCTCCACTAAATGCTTTTGCATCACCTTGGAGAGATATTTTCCCATTTTTAGAGTAACAAGCATTGAGAGGAGAGGCAGCTTTAAAAACAAAATTATTTATCAAACACGCCTTAACATCAGTATTAAACATGCTATCGTCGCTAAACCCATACCAATCCCACAACGTCACCGGATTATTCCTCACATATCCAAACCTATGCAAGCTCATAGGCTCATCTAACCTTCCCCTGTACACATCCTGCCCCATCCACACCCCGGTCTCAGGCTCATAATGCCGCGCCCCGAACCAGACCAGCCCGGTGTGCTCATCAAACTCCTTGCCGGTCAAGGTGTAATGGTTATGCGGATCAGTGAAGTTGCCGTTCTCCGGCAGCACAGCCCCGTAGGGATCATAGCGGTAGGTATGGTGCGAGTTGCCGTTCTGTTTGGTCAGCCCTGCAACATCGCCCTTATTGTTGTAGTGATACCAGTACATCTGCCCCTGAGTGCCGCCTTTGTACTGGTGCATCAGGGCCAGGTGATTGCCCGCGCCCCGGTAATAATCCGTGCGCTGGCCGTTGAGCATATCGTATTCAGCCACCGGATCAAGCCCGTCAAACACGTACTCATCCCGTTTATCCACCCCGTTGCCGCCCTGTTTGGGATCGTAATGCTGCACCAGCCGCCGACCGCCGCCGTCGTATTCCAGGGTGGTGAAGGCCCGGTCGATGCGATGCCCGCCTTTCTTCCCTTTCCCGACCAGTTGGTAATCCTGAGCCAAAACCAGACGGTTTTCCGGGTCATAGCTGTAATCAACCCCGTACTGGGGGCCGTTCCGGTCGATGAGCTGCCGGTTGATCCGGTTGCCGTTGCCGTCAAAGCGGTACTCGTATGCAAAATCATCGTTCTTCTTGTCCGCAGCGTTTTCCATAGCCAGCATCTGGTTGGCCGCGTTGTACTCATAGCGGCGGTAAAAGCCGTCAAAGGGGGTATTGGTCTGGAGATCGTCATTGCTTTCCCAGCTCAGGCGATTGCCCACCGGATCATAGCTGTAGGCTGTTTCCACGGTGCCGCCGTTGTTCTTGAGCGGGGACATGTTCATATAGGAAAGGCGATGGAGGCCGTCGTACTCATAGGTTTCGGTGATGGTTGACGGATTGCGCCAGCCGTATTCCTTGATGGCCTGGGTGACATGGCCGACCTGGTTATAGGTATAAGCAAAGGATACGACCTGTTGGGTAGGGGCAAGGCGTGCCGTGTCCCTACGGATCGTCCTGTAGACACGGTCGTATTCGATATTGCTTTCTGTATTGTTGGGATTAACGATCCGGGTCAGGTTGCCCACCAGATCGCGGCTGTATTCGGTCTGTACGGGCACGGCCTGCCGTGCCCCTACGGGATCCACGGTCATTGTTTTTAACCAGTTATTGGGGCTGTACTGGTAGCCCAGCTGATTGCCGTCCGGGTAGGTGATGCCGGTACGGTTGGAGGCCGCATCATACTGATAGGCCAGCATCCGGGCCAAGGGGTCGTTCTGCTGCGTAATCCTGGCCAGGGGATCGTAGTCCCAGCCGGTCTGTCCCAACCCGTCCTCCATCAGGACACGTCGGTTATCCGCATCATAAGCATAGCTGACTGCGGTGCCGTCGCTGTAGGCGATGCTTTGCAGCAGGTCATCCGGGTAAAAGCTGTACGCAGTCAGCGCACCCTTGCCGTCCCTGCGACTGATCCGATTGCCCATGCCGTCGTAGGTGTAGGTCCAGGTCCTGCCCAGCGGGTTGACCTCTTCAATCAGATTGCCCACTTTGTTGTATGCAAAGGCGGTGGCTGCCTCGTTGGCATTGATGATCTCAGTGAGCAGGCCACGGGCATCGTAGCTGTATCGGGTGAGCTTGTTGACATCATTGCCAGGAGCCTCGCCGGGCCGGTAGTTCTCCGTGACCCGGTGCAGGCGATAGACCCCGTCGTGTTCGTACCGGGTCAGGGTCTCATCCGCTTCAATCAGGGTAATCCGGTTGCCCATCAAATCGTAGACAAAGCCGGTGGTCTCGTCCTCGGCATTGGTGCTGCTGATGCGCCGGTTCAGGTCGTCGTACTGGTACAGGGTGGGATTGCCCTCGGCATCCATGATACTGAGCATATTGTCCACCCGGTCGTAGCTGTACAGGGTGCTGCCGCCTTCAAAGTCCTTTGCCTCTGTCCGCCGATGGGCCGCATCGTAGCTGAACTCGGCTGCATAGCCCAGGGGATTGGTCAGGCGGATCAGGTTGCCTGCCAAATCATAGCCGTACTCGGTGCGGACATTGGTCTGATGATCTGCGGACAGGCCGGAGTCTGCGTTACGGGTCACGGCAATGCGGCGATCCAGGGCATCGTAGGCAAAGCGGGTGCTGATCCCCAGGGCCGAAGTCCTGCTGATGCGGTTGCCGTCCGCATCATAATCATAACTGACCGCATGGCCTTCCGGGTCAGTAATCTGGGCCAGCCGGTAAGTCGGGGTATAGTTCATTGCAGTGCTGTAGCCGCGCGGGTTCAGGGCCTTGAGCAGATTGCCCATGGGGTCGTAGCTGAACTGCCACTCGTAGCCCTCTGCATCCTCGCTGCCGACGCGACGGCTCTGGAGGTCGTAGCGGTACTGGAACACATAGCCTTCCGGGTCAATCTTCTCCAGCAGGTCACCGACCAGATTATAGGCATAACGGGTGGTCACGTTGGTGTCCGCCGTAGCAGCCAAGGCAGGCTGCCAGTTGCGGGTCACAGCCACGGGTCGGTACAGACCGTCGTATTCCGTATGGGTGACCATGCCCTCGGCATCAATGAAGTCGGTGATCCTGCCCACAGGGTTGTACTGGTAACGGAACTCTGCCCCCAACGGCCCGGCAACCCTGACCAGACGCAGCAGGCTGTCATGTTGATATGCCCATTGCCTGCCTTCCGCATCCGTGAACCTGCTGCGTTCGTTCATCAGGCCGTACTCGTAGGTGGCCGCAGCAAAGCCGAGCTGATTGATGACCTGCACCGGTTTGTCCGAGGCATTATAGCTGTAGCGGATCGCCCCGCCGTTAGGATCGAGCTTGCGTTCCAGCAGGTCGTTGGCATCATAGCTGAACTCCAGGTGAAAGCCCAGCGGCCCGTCCACAGCAATGAGATTGCTATTCTCGTCCCTGGTGTAGCGGAACTGGCTGCCCAGGGGCTTGGTCAGGGAGTGCAGCCGCCCCAGACCGTCATGATCCAGGCGGGTGACCGCGCCTTCGGCATTAACGATGCTGATCAGATCGCCTTCGCTGTCATACTGATGCACGGTAGTGTTGCCGTTGAGATCGGTCATGCGCAGGGGCAGGCCGCGTTCATCATAGCTCACCGTGCCGCAGGCGTTGAGGGCGTTGCAGAATCGAATCAGGTTGCCGTGCTCGTCATAGCTGAAACTGCTCGTGCGCTCGGAGTCGGCATCCACCTTTTCCGTCATCTGAGTGACTTGGTGGCGTTCGTTGTAAGTCCAGTCCCGGTGCCATCCCAAGGGGCCTTGGGCCGTCAGGCGGTTGCCCTTGTCATCATAGGTCCACTGCCATTGCGCCCCGGCCTGATCTGTATAGGCGGTGCGGTTCTGATCCGCATCGTACTGGTACCGCTCTTCGCTGCCGTCCGGGTATTCCATCCTGATCAGGCGCAGGTCATCATCATAATGATGGACATGGGCATTGCCGTAGGCATCCGTGACCGTGGTCTTTCCGTCCTCATAGCTGAAGCTGTACTGCTCGCTTTCGCCCACGATCTGCTCAGTAACCCGGTATTCGTCATCGTAGGTATTGCGCACCAGGGGATGCCCCTTGGCCGAGATGATTTCAGTCATCTGGCCCAGATCATCGTATTGATATGCAGTGCGGTTGCCCCGTCCGTCGATAAAGGCGGTCAGCAGGCCGTCTTCGTACTCGTATTGCAGGCTGATGTCTTCCGGTAAACGGGCTTCTGTTATCTGCCCGTCGTCATTCAGAGTGAACTCCACCCGCCGTCCGGCAGCGTTTTCCAGAGCGGTCAGCTTGTCGCCGTCATAGAACAGGCGGACGGCATTGCCGTTGCGGTCGATCAGGGCGGTCAGGTGACCGTTGCTGTCAAAGCGTTTTTCTTCCGAAGCACAGCCGCAGTCCGCGTCCCGGAGCACGTACTCATCCCCTTCCTTGCTGATCACGTCATGGGTGCCGGGCGAGTCGGAGACGTATTGAGAACCGGATTTCTTGAAATTGGCCGTATGACCGTCCGGGTAGAGGATCTGCACGCCCTCAAAGGTCGGGGCCATGTCGATTTCCAGCAGGTACTGGCCCAGCTCCGAGGTCCAGCCCTTGCCGAAATACTGGGGCGGTTCGGCCATGACTTCCTCTGATCCATCCGGGTAAAAACGCACCCTGGAAGCCGGTGTCCAGAGCACGGCCTGGGAGTTGTAGGTACGGTTCAGTTTGATGGTGCTGTCGCCAGGACCGGCTACCGTGGCGTCCGCCTCTTCATAAACAAAGTTGCCTATGGCGGTGTTGACGGGGTCGGCATCCTTGCCGCATGTTCCGCTACAGTTGCTCAGAAAAGAACTCGAACCATACAGCGACGAGTAGAATGAAGGATAATTATATGCGAGGGAATCCGACATACCGCACATCCCGAAGACTGTAATCGCGTTACTGTTATCCCCCTGCCAAGTGCTGTCTCCTCCGGTGTACTGGCCGCCTGACCCCGCCTCCATGTCAGTTGAGCTGTTGTCAACCTCCAGAACCGGGGAACCAATGGTGTTTTCTACCTCAGTGCTGACCGCCACTTCACCGTTACCCATATCCACATGATCAGCCGAGTTGATGACAGGTAAGGGGCCTACGCAAAGGCCCGGCCCCATACCGCCGCCAAAGCTCATCCACATTCTGCCGCCGGGCAACAGCGGCATGGGAGAACCGGAAGCGTCAAGAATATCGAAATATACTTTACAGCCTGCCAGTTCAGAAGGTGCAGCGGGTATATTGGCCGTCACCTGACCGGTTGCACCGGCAGCAAGGGAAAAGGTCGGATTGCTGCCGCTGTAATTCCCTGACAGACATTCAGGGGTTGCCGGCAGTACCGAGTGAAAGGCCAGCTTATATCCGTTGGCATCACAGGAGGGAGACGTATTCCTAACGGTGAAAGTTATTGTGGCCGAGGTTCCAACAGCCGGATTAGGCGGGACCATAGTGTCCGCCATATGCTTGATGGTCGGCATACAGGCAGAAACCGGACTTGCAGCTGTCAGGGAAAAGAGAGCCGGCAGAACTGTAAGAAAGGTAAGAAAGCCGAAGAATCGGAATGAAGTAAAACTTCGGGAAGTACGGAGAAGAGGGACAAAAACAGTTCGTTGAAGAAAAACACTTCGTGCGGACGGCATAGCACACCTCCTGGTGTTGAGAAAAAAGTGGGTAACCGACTGTCTCCTTACAGTGAAGACCCTTGGCTTTCCGGCACCGCCTCACGGCGGCTGTGGCTTTATGCAACTTTCCGGCTCCTCTTCCAGAAAGTGACGTATTTCTATGCTGATTGCGTATAACGTCAGAAGATACCCGCAATAATCAGCGATTGTCAAGTGTTTTTTCATCGCAATAATCCGCATGGATTGTCAACGATCTTTCTTTATCTCGTGTTACGGCAACAGAAGCTACGTATCCAGAAAATGAAAAGAAGCGGGGCAGGGTTGCTTTTCGGTTCAGGGACAACCATTTTTATGCTATAACGTGAAAGTATATTCAACGCCGCAACCATCCGGGCATTATTAAGATAAAGCTGAAAGATCATTTACCTTGAACAAAAAAACAACGACCGGTCCCAATATCAGCCAAGTCTTCAGGGCAGGGCAAAAAGAGCGGGTGGAACTCCTCCTTTTTTCTGGTGGAGTCTCTGCGGGCTTTCCCTCACCGGCAGAAGACTACACAGATGGCAGCCTTGATCTGAACCAGCTGCTCATCAAGAATCAGGCCGCAACCTTTTTCGTCCGGGTGGATGGTGAGTCCATGACCGGGGCCGGGATTCAGCATGATGATATTCTGGTGGTTGACCGATCCCGACAGGCAAAGCATAATGATATTGTTATTGCCGTGGTGGACAATGAACTGACCGTCAAGCGGCTTGTCCTGAACAAGGGCACGGCCCGCCTTATTGCCGAGAATCCAGCCTATCCTTCTATTGACATCAACAAGCATGAAGGCTGTCAGATTTGGGGCGTGGTCACCTCTGTTATTCATCAATTCTGATGCGGTGCTGCTGATATGACAGCGGAAAACAAGCTCTTTGCCCTGGTGGACTGTAACAATTTCTATGTTTCCTGTGAGCGGGTGTTTCAACCCGGCCTGCACAATCGACCCGTTGTGGTGCTCTCTAATAATGACGGCTGTATCATTGCCCGCTCAAACGAGGTGAAAGCCCTTGGTATCAGCATGGGTGAGCCGTATTTCAAACGCAAGCCCTTTCTTCAGCGGCACGGAGTCCAGGTCTTTTCCTGCAACTTTGGCTTGTACGGTGACCTTTCCCACCGGGTTATGTCAGTCTTGCAGGAGGAAGAGCCGGAAGTGGAAATCTATTCCATTGATGAGGCGTTTATCAGGCTCTCCGGCATGGACAATCAGCAGGCCGCTGACCGCTGCCGGGCATTACGGAGCAGAATCTTTCAATGTGTGGGCATACCTGTTTCCGTGGGAATCGGCCCCACCCGCACCCTTGCCAAGCTGGCCGCATCCATAGCCAAGAAAAACCCTGACTGCGGGGGCGTGTTCAATTTCGGCCTGAGTCCGTCGCCGGATGATCTTCTTGTGGAAACAGCAGTACACGATATATGGGGCATAGGCAGGCGATACACGGAAACCCTGAACCGACACGGGATTTTTACAGCCCTTGACCTGAAAAACAGTGACAGCGGGCGGATTCGCGGCCTTCTCGGTCTGTCCGGTCAACGCACTGTGACGGAATTACAGGGCAACCCCTGTATATCCATTACCGAGACCGGGGCAAACAGAAAATCCGTGGTCAGCTCCCGAACTTTCCGCCACCCGGTGACCGCCCTTAACGAGATCAAAGAGGCGGTATCAAGCTTTGTTTCCGTTGCAGCTCGTAAGATACGGGATCAGGGTATGACAGCGGCCAATGTCCATGTTTTTCTCTCCACGGGCTATGTTACCGACAAACAGCACCCCTCCTTTTCCGCAAGTCGCATGGTTTCTTTACAGCAGGAGACCTCTGTAACCCCGATTTTGATCAAAGCGGCCTTCAAAGCAGTGCGTGAAGTATACAGGCCCGGATATGGCTATAAAAAGGCGGGTGTCATGCTCACTGGTCTGCGTTTGGCAGGTATGCGACAGCAGAGCTTGTTTTTCAGGTCAGAAGAGGAACAGAGTGTCCCGATAATGGAAGCGGTTGACCGGATTAATGATACATGGGGCCGGGATACGCTGCGTTATGGGTGTACAGGGCTGCGCAGGGAATGGAGTTCTCAACGGTTGATGAAGTCACCGGCATATACAACGGATTGGGGGGAAATACCTGTTGCAAAGGCGTAGGGGCGCGAATAACTTTTTTTTTATATCTCCAGCTCACTCTTTATCCTTTCCCACAACGCATCATAGAAAGGGTTTTAAACAAAAAAGGAGTTAAGCATTTCTGCCTAACTCCTTCATATTACTGGTCGGAACGAGAGGATTTGAACCTCCGACCCCTTGACCCCCAGTCAAGTGCGCTACCAAACTGCGCCACGTTCCGATATGTTTTTTTATGCAGGCACTATCTACCATTTCAGAGAAGGAGCTGTCAATAGTTTTTCGCAGAATTATCCCTGTCTTTTTTTCCGGCGACTCCGCCGGGTCGCATCAGTTTTCGGACATTGAGTTCAGTAAAGGAAATCAGACCATGGGGCCGGAATATCATGATGAGAATCAGAATCAGAGGGATGATGATCCACTTGAACAGTTCCAGGGGCCGCAATGCCTCGCTGAGCACGGAGATACTGACCGCGCCAACAATGGAGCCGACAATGGAGTTGAGTCCGCCAAAGTAGACCATTGCCAGGATTTCCGCCAGCTTTTGGATGCCAAAGGTACCAGGATTGATATAGCGGAGTACATGGGCGAACAATCCGCCAGCCACTCCGGCCCAAAAGGCCCCAAACATAAAGGCGGTCATCTTGGTTTTGCGGGTATTGACGGTCATGGAATCAGCTGCTGCTTCGTTATCCCGGACTGCATTCAGGGCCTTACCCATGATAGAGGTGGTAAAATTATGGATGATCCAGATGCAGAGTACTGTCCAGAGAAAGACCACAGGCAGGGAAGAATAATCAGGCTGGCTGCTCATGCCGCGTGGTCCACCGATGATCTCCATATTTTCAATGGCACTTTTGACGATGAACATAAAAGCCAGGGAGATGATGGCCAGATAATCACCACGGGTGCGGAAGGAAGGAATAGCAACAATCAGCGAGCCAAGGGAGGCCGCAGCACCTCCGGCGATCAAAATCAAAGGAAAGAGCCAAGGGCCAAGGGCCGGATTAAGCAGGGCCGGGCCAAAGAGTTTATCATCAGCAAAAAGCCAAAGAGTCAGAGTGGAGGAGGTATAAGCACCCAAGGCCATGAAACCGGGGTGGGAACAGGAAAACTCGCCCTGATACCCGTTGATGATATTGAGGCTGATGGTGAGGATGATGGCGATCATGGTCAGTTTGACCACCAGGACCCGGTAGTCGTTTATTCCGGCCCAGAGATGAAGGATGCCGTAAAAGGCAGCCAGATGCAACAGGGTGGCGGCTGAGGTCGGCATCTTTACGAGCAGTTCGGCAAGCCGGTTGGTTAACGGCGCAGACAGGCGACTCACCAGGAGGATCGGAATAATATAAATGATCAGGTCATAGCCCAGCACCGACGGGATGAGAGTAGGGTCTTTCAATATAATCAGGGTGCCGAACAGTACCGGTATCTTAGGCAGAAAGAGGTGGTAAGCAATGAGGTTACCCAGATAAAATTCCAGCAGGGCAGCAGTCAATCCGCCCAGAAACCAACCTGCTAAAGGGATGACTGTGAAGGTTTTGAGGAGGTTGCGTATTTTTTGCAGTATATTTTGCATAATGCGGGGAAATAAATTCAATAAGATGATAAGGACTTTCCCGAAAAATAACGTTCTGTTTTCGGTACAGCCCAAGGTACCACCCTGGTTGATCGGGGTGTTACCCCGAGCTGGATAAATATAACCCCGTTGGGGTATGTGTATGCACAAACTTAGCGTCTACATGCAAAGTTGTCGAGTGCTATTTATGCGGAACTTTTTCCGCTCTCCTTCACCTGCCGCTTTGCCGCATCAAATTCCTTCAATGCCTTTTCCGAAGGCATGTCCGTTAATGCGCTGACAAAGATAATTGTCATAAAGGCAATAATAAAGCCGGGCAGGAGTTCATAGAGATATTCCCCCTCAATGGAAATATAATTCTTCACGATAAAGATGGTGGCAGCACCGGCAACCATGCCAGCCAAGGCCCCGTACTTGGTGGTTTTGCGCCAAATAAGCGAGAGAATCATCACCGGGCCAAAGGTGGCCCCGAAACCTCCCCAGGCATAGGCCACCATCATCAGGATGGTATCGTTGCTGTCTGAGGCAAGATAATAGGCCAGCAGGGCAAAAGCGACCACCCCGATTCTGCTGATCCAGGCCCGTTGTTTACCAGTTAAGCGGCTGAAAAAGGGGAGATCTTCGGTTAGAGCTGAGGTCAGAACCAGAAGTTGCGAGTCCGCTGTGGACATCACCGCAGCCAGGACAGCAGCAAGAACAAAGCCTGCAACAAGGGGATGGAACAGGGCACTGACAAGGGCGAGAAAGACCCGCTCACTATTTCCGCCTGAACCGGTAATCCCATCCAAAGGGGCCAGTGCATCGTAGCCAATGGCGAGCAGGCCGATCTCCACTGCCAGCACAAGGCAGAGGATCATCCAGCCCATGCCGATCCGGCGGGCCGAGGCGACATCCCGCACTCCTTTAATGCCGATAAAGCGGGCCAGGATATGGGGTTGACCAAAATAGCCCAGACCCCAGGCCATGAGCGAGGCCCCTGTGAGCCAGCTGGTCTTGAATTGCAAGGCCTCGGGTCGCACAGCAGAGATGTTTATCCCGGAACCGGAAAGGGTAAAAAGAGCCAGCAAGGAGCAGGCAACCAGAGCTGCAAGCATGAGTAATCCCTGGATGAGATCAGTCCAGCAGACTGCCAGGTACCCACCAAGAAAGGTGTAGGAAACCACCACCAGCGTGGTTATAAGCAGGGCCGTCTGCTCACTGGCCCCAAAACTATGGGCAAAGAGCAGGGTGCCGCCTTTCAAACCTGATGCGACATAAAGAGTGAAAAAGATTAGAATCACCAAGGTGGACACGGTCTTGAGGATGCCTGTGTTGTCATCAAAGCGCCTGGCAAGAAAGGTGGGCAGGGTCAGGGCATTCACCTGCTCTGTGTACGTCCTGAGCCGCGGCGCAACAATAGACCAATTGGCATAGGCCCCGATAATCAGGCCCAGGGAAATCCAGACGCCTTCGACCAGGCCGCTGGCAAAGACCGCACCAGGCAGTCCCATGAGGAGCCAGCTGCTCATGTCCGAGGCACCGGCGCTGATAGCGGTTGTTACCGGTCCCAGAGTACGACCGCCAATAATAAAGTCTTCGTTGTTTTTGGTTCGGCGCATGGAGTAATACCCGATGCCCAGCATGAGCAGGAGGTAGAGGCCGAATTGTATGGTGAGTATCATGAGAGGTTATTCTGCTTCAGGATTTTGCGCGGTGATGGGAGCAAATAAAAAACCGGGTGACGCGCTGAACACGTACCCGGTAAGGCCAAACCATTTCACATAACATTAGGCGTTAATTTGTATTATTAGAAGCCGGGAGTTAGATTCATGCGTCTACCCATTTAGCAACTAGATTGCCATTATTAAGGCAAATTTTAAATATTTCTTTAAAAGAACGCACTCTTTCTAATGAAGTTGCTTTGTTAGAACAATCTTCTTTGAACGCATCTATATCACTATGCTCCATAGCACCGATAGTGATTTGGTAAGTACCGCATTTTGGATTTTCGCATATAAATTCTTTTACATTCCCGTTGTCAATTGTGTTATCAATTTCTGCAGGTTCACCGCATAAAAAACATTTTCCTTTCATTATAGTCGTCTTTTTCGAGTAGAGATGAATGAGTAACCAGGGACGGGGTAGACCCTAAGTACAATAAATAATGATTTCAGTCTACCAAAAATACATGTTGCATTGAAAAAGTCAATAAAAAGTAATCATCCCGGCATAACAAGGCGAAATCAGAGTGCGCGGTGATGGGGGGGCAAAGTACAAATCGACGATAATTTTGCACTGTTTCTTTGCAGCGAGCCATCCTGAAAAACTTAAAAAAGTGGCTCTCGAAAGCGCAGTGAGTTTTGCTTCCGACAACACTCGTACTCTATTCACAATTACAGCATGTTGAAAGGGGAATTTTATAATTTCCTATACAGTAAAAAACCGGGTTACGCCTTGATCACGTACCCGGCTAAACCAATTAAAATTGGTCTTGTTCTATATACTTTCCTGCTTTGCCTTAGCCTCAATAGATTCTAACAAGTTGACAAAAACATCACAGTCAGTTTTGAAAGTAGCTAACGCCTTACGTCCCTCCTGACTCTTCCTTTTTTCTTCAGGCATCTGTATGAGATGTTTAATCTTCTCATGAAATTCTTTGTGAAGAGTCTCTATACGGCGCATCTCAGAATAAGCAGAAAATTCCTGTAGCCCAGAGCTATACAGCCATTTGCCAAAGTCGCAGCTTGCATGATCAGGAACTTGAGAAACACTCAATTGTTCCACACCATAAAAGAAATCAGAGAGCTTAGACTTCCATTGTAAATGCGCAATGATTGCTGTCTGAATGTGTGTGACATCCATAACCCACTCCTTTTGTAATAATTGTTCATATCATGTTTGCAAGTAAGACAATATAGCAACGGTCGAAAAAAAAGCTACCTCTTTTAGGGTGTTAAGGAGTCTGTTTGAACAGAAAATGCTACAATGCAGTACGTTGCTTTCAAATAAGAATAGCATAGCAAGGGAGTTACAAAAGGATAGCTTGACGAAAAAAAACACATCAAGCCGTTTCGACCAAAGGGGAGACCAGGGAAAAGTCTCATTCCGGTATCACACCCCGCAGCCATGCGGGTTTCAGGCCGGGGTCGCGGGTTCGATTCCTGATATCTTTCTCTCCCCCTCCACATCACACCCCGATCCGACATAAATTCATCGGGTATCAAACGGATCGTTTATCGAGTATCAAAAGGATCATTTATCGGGAATGCCCCTGACAATTCATCGGGAATGCCTCGACCAATTCATCGGTAGTATTTTTTACCGAAACACACTCGCACGTACATAAAACAATAAGTATGTATCAATTTTAAAGAAAACCCTTGACAGGATAGTAGCGGCTTTTTAAAATGACGGCAGATATTTTCTATCGTTCCAAGACACTATCCCTCTGCAACGGAGAACCGCCATGCCTGCGATCCACTGTAAAATCGAGCCTAACCTACTGACCGTTCCGGAAACCTATAAAATCCGCTTCATCCCCAACAATAAGCTGATGACAGACGATATCGCCGCAGAGATGTGTGCTGTCGCCCCTATCCTCACCCCGGATGTGGCCAAAACCGCCATGAGCGCCTATCATCAGACCATTCAGAAGAATATGATGAACGGCAATCATGTTACCGTGGATGACAGCCTTATCTACACCCTCTCCTTTACCGGTCGCCTGGACAATCCCGACGACCCGCTGCCGCCTGTTGCCGAGACGCTGCATGTGCGGATTCACGCGACAGCGAACTTTATGAAAGAGATTCACCATCAGGCCAGGCTCGAACGGGTGGATATGACGGAAAAACTGCCGCAGATCAATCTTATTGAGAACAGTACCCTGCAACTCGATAATATCCTGAGCAGCACCGATATCCTCCAGCTGCACGGCGATAATCTGGATTTTGATCCGCGACTCGGCAACGGGGAATGCGTCATCACCGGGACCCGCAGCGGCAGTGCGGTCCAGAGCCAGTTCGGGCCGATCACCGATACCAATATCATCCTTATCCCGACCATTCCGGCTCAGGACGATCCCTGGAATAATGAATATACCCTGTCGCTCTCAGTGCGTTACACCGAGCATGGCACCCTGCGCACCAGTACCTACCGCAGCAGACTGCGCTCGCCCCTGACCGTGCCTGACATGGGACATCCCAATCCGCCCGAGACCGGTATCCTGACCGGCAATGCCGCTGCGCCCTATGTCGTCATCACCGGCGGTACGGTCACGGCGGATGAACGCCTGCGCATTGAGGTGCTTCAGGATCTGACAGAGAACTGGCTGCTGTTCTCGCTGCTTGATATGCTGGAGGACGGTGCAACAGGTGAGGAGGTGGTGGTGAAGGAGAATGGGGCGTACAGCCTGCCCGGTTTTGCCGATTCCGCTGTCAGCAACCTCAATATTACGGTCAATGATTACACCGCACTCTGGGATATGCTCCGCAACGATTACAGCGGCAGGCTGGTGGATGTGCTGGATGTGAAGATAGGGTAAATGATTAGATCATCAGCTGATAAAGCAGCGGCAAGGTTGCGAAGCTGAGGATAATCCCTATACCGACCAGGGCCGCTGTGAGGGCTGGCGACAGGTTGGCAAGAATGGCTAAGGCCCCGGCAGAGACCATAGGCGGCATCCCGGCCTCAAAAATCGACACCCGCACTGCCTCCCCTTTTAAGCCAAAGAGTTTACACATAAACAAGGCGACTAAGGGTGCGATGATGAGTTTTATCCCAAGACCTATGCTTAACTGAGAAACAACGTCTTTGCTCAATTTCAGGGTGAGCTGAAAGCCCACAGCAACCATGACCAAGGGAACCAAGGTGGCAGACATTGTTTTGAGCAGGTTGGTCACTGTAGCAGGATAGGCAGAGGATTTCAAAGCAAAGGCCAGGATCAGAGCGATAAAAGGGGGAAAGGTTATAATCTTTTTAAGCGCAGTCCAGATACTGGGTTTGTTTTTACCTGCTCCATAAACAGCAAGGATAAGCGAGCCATAGGTTGCAAGGCCGAGGAAGGTGCCCAGTTGATCATAGACCAGGGCATAAGGTATTGCCCCTTCCCCGAAAAACGATTGCACCATAGGGATACCCAGAAACGAGGTATTGCCCAGAGGAATGAGCAGGAGCAGGCAGCCGGTTGTTGGCCGGTCCCAGCGAAAAACCTTGGACAACAGCAGCACCAAGGCACTTGAAAACAGAAGCATTACCCAGGGCATGATCGCTGGTACCAGAAGATCACGGGAAAAAGTCAGCTCTGGAATCTTGAGCAGAACCAGGGCGGGAAGGGAAATATAAATAACAAAGAGATTCAGTGCCGTGCCTGTATCCTCGGGAAAGGTGGGCAGGCGCTTGATCAGCATCCCGATGAGAAGAAAGGAGAGGGTAATTATAAAATTTTCCATGATGTTGTCAGTTTGTACTTCTTTTTAAATGTTTTTTCTTCAACAAAATTGATGGGTTTTCCAGAGAAATACATGCATGCCTGCATAGGCAGAATATGCTGTTGGAAAACGTATCCTTATTTTACCGTCTTTTCAAGAAGTGTGTTCGTCAATCTGATAAGGAAGAAAGTAGAGTGCTTTTTTATTGAATAAAGTCTAGATGCTTGGCTAGGTTTTGCGTTGACACTTTATGATCAAGGCGGCAGCGGACAAGGCTGCGACGGAATTTTCTGTTCCGGCTTTTTGATCTGCATGAGTTGTCAGGAAAACGGAAAGGTACATGGAGTGTGTGGGTTAACGGCAACTGGAGGGTAACATTCAGCTTTGACGGAGTTGATGCGGTTTCTGTGAATTACGAAGACTACCACTGAAAAGATACATTGAATCAAAAACACGGGAGGGATAAGTAGAATGATCACCCAAAGAAAGCCTACTCATCCAGGTGAGATATTGAAAGAAGATGTGATCGTACC
The DNA here is from genome assembly GCF_052785085.1 of Candidatus Electrothrix sp. NCBI lineage: Bacteria > Pseudomonadati > Thermodesulfobacteriota > Desulfobulbia > Desulfobulbales > Desulfobulbaceae > Candidatus Electrothrix > Candidatus Electrothrix sp. The sequence goes on along the minus strand of NZ_JALAAI010000009.1, from coordinate 12,658 downwards.
GTTAGGGTTGAGTGTAACGGAAGCAGCTAAACGTTTGGGAGTTACTCGCAAAACATTATCTGCTCTGATAAATTGTAAAGCTGCTCTCAGTCCTGAGATGGCGATCAAGATAGCTCAGGCCACAGGCACTTCTCCTGAAAGTTGGTTTAACATGCAGGCCAAACTCGACTTATGGAATGCCTCTCAACGTACTTATAAAATGATGAAATTTCCAGAATGTCGAGTGCCCGCTTAACTGGAAAGGCTGATGAAGTTCCCAGGGGCAACAGAAAAGGAAACCTATGCGCAAAACAGAACTCCTTGAAATAATCTGTAACGGCGAGAACTCTGGTGTAGAGTTCAAACGGGATGACATCCGTCCCGAACAGCTGGCAAAAGAGATTGTAGCTCTCGCCAATCTGAAGGGCGGGTATATCCTCATCGGCGTGGAAGACAACGGCACCATATCCGGTATCAAACGCCCGGATATTCAGGAATGGGTCTTGAACGTCTTCCGGGACAAGGTACATCCCCATATCATTCCCTTTTACGAAGAAATACGGTTTGACGAAGAACGCAAAGTCGCCGTTGTCACCCTCTCCCCCGGCATTGCCAAACCCTATGTGCTCCGCCATAACGGCAGAGAAGATGTATATATCCGCATGGGTGACCGCTCGGAACTGGCCTCACGGGAACAGCAGGTTCGTCTTTTTGAGAGCGGCGGCATGCTCCATGTTGAAACCCTGCCCGTTGCCGGAACCACAATAGATTCACTAGATCTGGATCGGCTCAACTTCTATCTCGCCTCAATCATTGAAGACCCAGAAGTACCGACCAACCAGGAACAGTGGATCGAACGCCTGCTTGGCCTCGGACTCATGTCTGAAGACGGGCTGGGCAATACAGTCTGTTCCATTGCCGGGCTGGTCTGCTTCGGCATCCGCCCGAGGCGATACCTTCCCCAAGCCGGACTGCGGGTCATGGCCTTTACCGGCGGGGACAAGGAATATCAGGCCCGTCTGGACACCGTGCTTGACGGCCCGCTGGTGGGACGCTGGCGCATGGTGAATAAACATCGTGAGCTGGTTGACCGGGGAATGATTGAGCAATTCGCTGCAACCATCCATCCTTTTATCTCCTGCGAAGACGATGATATCGACGAAAATATGCGGCGGGGCAAAGAAATCTTCTACCCTGTCCAGGCTGTGCGGGAAACAGTGGTCAACGCCTTGGCCCATCGGGACTGGTCCAGATCCGTGGATATTGAAGTCAGCGGCTATGCAAATCGGCTGGAGGTGATCAGTCCGGGTTCCCTGCAAAACTCCATGACCATCACCAAGATGATCGCCGGTCAGCGTTCTCCCCGCAATCCTTTGATCATGGAGATTCTGCGTGATTACGGATATGTTGATGCCAGAGGAATGGGCGTGCGGACCAAGGTCATCCCCCTGATGCGCCAGCATAATGGAGTGGAACCGATTTTTGAAGCGCATGAGGATTACCTGAAGACCATCCTGCTACGAGGAACCGCAGATCCTGAGAGCTGAGACCAAGCTCCTTGCTTAGATTTTCCAATTTGACGGAATTAACAATTTCACGTATAGTGTGCGCTGTAACTTAAAATAACCTCACCAATACACCAACAGAATATACCAATAAGTATGATTACGTACTTTTACTTTTCTTACTGACTGTGCCGCAAGGAGCCGCCCCGGGTCGGGTGGACGAATCGCAGGCGCATTCCCCTCTTTTCTTCCTGAATTAACTCCTTTCAGAGTTTCAGTCTTCAAGAAGCCATAGATGAGATCTCGCCTGCTCCTTTCAGGCTCATCAGGTTATTGAAGGATTGAATACCCAAACAAAACTCAAAGGAGTACCAATGAGGAAGAAAAATCTACTGTTTACGTTACTGTTCACCCTGTTTTTCTCGGCTCTGTCTGTTGCAGGTGCATGGGGAGAAGTTCCTGCGGTTCAAAAGACCAAGGACGGCTATGTGATAATTGACACGCTTGGCCTGAAGAAACTTTTGGACACGGAACCCACAGATATTGTAGTCGTGGATGCTCGGAACCCAGAGGAATACCAGGAAGTGCATATTAAAGGCGCGATCAATGTACCCCAGAAAAAGTTCAAGAAATATGACCATCTTCTACCCAAGGAGAAAAGCTCCCGGATTGTTTTTTACTGCAATGGAATAAAATGCGGCAAGAGCCGAAAGGCTGCAAAGGCAGCTTTGAAAATGGGCTATGAACGAATCTTTGTCTATGCTGAAGGCATGCCGGTCTGGGAGGAAAAAGGGATGCCCATCTATGCTGGCCCGGATTATGAAAAACGGATCGAAACGGATAAGCTTTCTCCGGAGGAGTTGAACACCCTTATCCAGAGTAAAGCAAATACCTTTACGGTGGTAGATGTCCGCGACCCAGAGGAGTTCAACAAAGGACATATCCCCGGTGCTATTAATATCCCTTCGCCGACCTTTGCTTCTCAATCCGAGGTGTTGGATAAAGACAAACAGATCATTGTCTACTGTAACGGCGGAGGCAGGAGCTATAACGCCTATCGTAAATTGATGAAGCTGGGATATAAGGATATCCGCCAGACCCTGTTCTTTGATTGGCAGGAAGCTGGGTTGCCGGTGGAGAAATCTGAGGAATAAGAGTTTTTTTTATCTCTCTCAGGGAACCAAGAAGAGCCGGAGGAGCTGAAAGTTAGGCTGCTCCGGCTTCCTTGGGGCGGGTAACAAGTGATGGTTCGAAAATGAAGCAATACTGCGCTGGGTATTGCCTTAATGTCTCGTTGTTTTCTTTTTTGTAAAAACGTTAACAATTATTTTGTTTCGCTTGAATCATCTCTTCTTTTTGGCAACTCGTTAATCTGCTGAAACAGCATCTGAACATTGTTCTTTCCAATTGCCTTTCCTGTACCGGCATAAGCATTGCATGAAACAAAATATGCAAGTTGGTCGGGTGACTCCAAGGAGTCACCCGATACTTTCATATATAAACTTCCAGCCCGGTGCGGCAGACCGGGATAATATAACATGAAAGGCCGGAAGCGCCTTCGGGTTTGCTAACCGTTTTCATATACATTCGAGGAGCATCATGGAAGCAGTCGCTTTAAAAGAACGGGAAAATCAGATTCATGTCAAAGGGGAAACCCCTTTAAAAATTGTTTGCAATAAAGATAGCCTGGCAGGTGCAGTCAGTCAGCGTGCCTGCGTGTTCTGTGGTTCACGAGTGGTTTTATACCCCATTGCTGATGCCCTCCATTTAGTGCATGGCCCCATTGGCTGTGCCGTGTACACCTGGGATATTCGCGGTGCCCTTTCTTCCGGGCCGGAATTACACCGCCTTTCCTTTTCCACGGATCTTCAGGAGATTGATGTTATCTTTGGCGGAGAAAAAAAGCTGCGCCGTGCCTTAATGGAGCTTATTGAGCGGCATAAGCCCAAGGCCGCTTTTGTGTACTCCACCTGTATTGTCGGTATTATCGGCGATGATTTGGAAGCCGTATGCAGAAGCGTTACCGAGGAGACCGGTGTTACCGTGATTCCCGTGCAGTCGGAAGGTTTTAAGGGCAATAAGCGGGCCGGTTACCAGGCTGCCTGCGATGCTATGTTCCGCCTTATCGGCACTGGCGAGACAAAAGGCATCTCCAAATATTCGCTCAATATCCTTGGTGATTTTAATCTTGCTGGCGAAATCTGGATGATCCGTGAGTATTACGAAAGGATGGGTATTGAGGTGGTCGCTAATATTACCGGTGATGGCCGGGTGGATGATATTCGGCGGGCACACGGTGCTGGTATCAACGTGGTGCAGTGTTCTGGATCAACCATGCAGCTGGCAAATATGATGGAAGAAAAATACGGGGTTCCATCCTTGCGGGTATCCTATTTTGGTATTGAGGATATGTCCGAGGCCCTCTACGATATCGCCAGGTTTTTTCAGCAGAAATATCCTGATGACCCGGAAACCCATCGTATCATGGAGCGAACCAAGGCCCTGGTCCAGGAAAAGGTTAGTGAGCTGGTACCAAAATTAGAAAAGTACCGTAAGGCCCTGGCTGGTAAAAAAGCAGCTATCTATGTGGGGGGTTCTTTTAAGGCATTTTCTTTAGTCAAAGCCTTTCGCCTGGTGGATATGGACGTGGTGATGGTGGGTTCTCAGACCGGTACAGAAGAGGATTATCGGGAACTGGAAGCAATCACTGATCCAGGAACTGTTATTGTGGATGATGCCAACCCGCTGGAGTTGAATAGCTTTCTCAAGGAAAAAGGTGTGGATATTTTTGTTGGCGGGGTTAAGGAACGACCCATTGCCTATAAATTAGGGATTGGGTTCTGTGATCATAATCACGAGCGCAAAGAAGCCTTGGCAGGGTTTGAGGGGATGCTCAACTTTGCCAAGGAGGTTTATTCCTCGGTGATGAGTCCGGTGTGGCGTTTTGTGCCCAGGAATCAGGTTAACGATAGCATGTAATATTCTGTTGTCTTTGGTTTATTTCTTCAAGGTCTGGCAGTCCTGCTAACCATTCTCATCTTTAACACCTCAGTTATGCATACTGCGTCCAGTCATTATCATTGTGGTACTGGCTGAACGTAGTATTTGGTCTTTTCATTTTCCTCTCTTGAAACGGATTGTTTTTTAGAGAAAATAATTGTTATGGGGCAAAATAAGATTCTGCCCAATGGGGAAATCATAGTTGCATTTTCGTATGATGTGTAGTTAGTTCAAAGTGCCTTTTGTTGATAAAGGACAAAGTGATATCATTTTGATTGCATTGACCGTTTTATCGAAGGTGCGGTGGGAGTTTTCCGTGCTTCGAATCAAGTAACAAGAAAGAGGAAAGAATGACCGTAGCAAAGAAAATGCAGGAGTTTGCTGATAACTCTTCCTGGATTCGCAAGATGTTTGAGCAAGGTGCCAGGATGAAAGCGGAATTTGGCGCGGAAAATGTGTGTGATTTTAGTCTCGGGAATCCCGATGTTGCCCCGCCTGAAAAGTTTTTTGAGGTACTGACTGATCTAGCAGAATGTGATACTCCGGGGATGCATGCCTATATGCCCAATGGCGGTTATCACTATGTGCGGGAGGCTGTTGCGGCTCGTTTATCCAATGAGCAGGGAGTGGAAATCGGGATGGGTGATGTTCTGATGACCTGTGGAGCAGCAGGTGCCCTGAATGTGGTTATGAAATCCCTTCTTGATCCTGGTGACGAGGTTATTGTTCTGAGTCCTTTTTTTGTTGAATACCAGTTTTATGTGGATAATCATGAAGGAGTGGTCAAAGTCGTACCCACAGACGATACATTTCAGCCTGATCTTGCTGCTCTTGAAGGAGCCCTGACCGAGAAGACCAAGGCTGTGTTGATCAACAGTCCCAATAATCCTACCGGCCAGATGTACAGTGCAGAGTCTCTGACTGCCCTTGGTGCCTTGCTGGACCGGGCTGGAGAGAATTTTTGCACGACAATCTATCTGGTTGCTGATGAGCCGTACCGTAAGATTGTTTTTGATGGAGCAGAAGTCCCCTCTATTATGGCAACCACAACCAATGCCATTCTTGTTTCTTCGTACTCCAAGGATCTTTCCCTGCCTGGCGAGCGGATCGGTTATCTTGCTGTTCATCCGGAAATGCATGAAAAGGATCTTCTCCTCAATGCAATGACCCTGGCCAATCGTATTCTCGGCTTTGTCAATGCCCCGGCCCTGATGCAACGGGCTATTGCTGAGTTGCAGGAAGAAACCGTGGATAGCTCTATTTATGAGCGGCGGCGTAAAGTTTTTTGCAAGGTGCTGGATGAGGCTGGTTTAGAGTATGTTATGCCCAAAGGAGCTTTTTATCTGTTTCCCAAAACTCCTATTGCTGATGATGTGGAGTTCTGTAAGTTACTTCAGGAAGAAAAAATTCTGGCGGTTCCGGGGCAAGGATTCGGAACTCCCGGTTATATCCGACTGGCTTTTTGTGTGGATGAAAAGGTGATTGCCCGATCTGCTGATGGATTTAAACGGGCTGTGGTCAAAGCAACTGAGTAATAAAGGATTTTTTTTCGAGTAGACTGAGATGGATCGCGCTGAATCAAGGTGTTCTGGTGAGGGGATGTTCTGGGGGAGCTGATGCAGAATACGCGCTTTGAGTGCAGGAACAGGCGGAATTGAGAGCAATGAAAGGGATTTTGCCGAGCATAACTCGCATCTTGGCTGCTCTTGCCTGTTTTTTTATCCTGATCTGCATTCCGGCACTGTTGGCTGTCCGACAACCGACCTTGAAAATAACACCCTTTCCAGCAGGTCTACGGGCCGATCCTGACCGATTGCGTTGGCATGTTGAGCATTTGGCAGGAGAACTTTCTCCGCACAACCATAATCATCCTGAAAAACTTGCTGCCACAGTCCGTTACATCACAACAAGACTTTCCGTTCCCGGTGCTCAGGTTTCTCTTCAACCCTATATAGCGGAAAATGCAGCGCCGGGTCAGCAGGAGCAAGTGAATATCATTGCCCGCTTTGGTTCCAAGCAAGGGCTGGTGGTAGTTATTGGTGCCCATTATGATGTTTTGGGCGATTTCCCTGGTGCAGACGATAATGCCAGCGGCATAGCCGGGCTTTTGGAATTGGCTCGACTTTTGAGTCAGCGAGAGAGAGGGGGCAATATTGAGCTGGTCGCCTATGGGACGGAAGAGCCACCTTTTTTTGGAACTGACCAGATGGGTAGTGCTGTTCATGCCCAGAGTTTTGCAGAGCAGGGGAGGGCGGTCAAGGCCATGATTTGCCTGGAAATGATTGGGTATTTTGTAGAGCAACAGGAGTATAAATCCTGGGATCTCCGCTTGGCCTATCCCCGGAACGGGCTCTACGCTGCTATTGTCGGTCGATGGCAGGACCGGTATTTGGCCAAGACCGTCAAGCGCAGTTTTAAAGGGGCCTCTGATTTGCCCGTAGTGAGTTACTCAGGCCCTGTTCTTTTTGGTGCAGACCTTTCCGATCATCGTAATTATTGGCAGCATGGCTATCCGGCTGTCATGATTACTGACACGGCTTTTCTGCGAAATCCTCATTATCATACTGCTGAAGACCTTCCTGCTACATTGGACTATCAGCGTATGGCCCAAGTGGTTGACGGTGTCCTGAATGCAGCTCTTACCCTTTTATCTCCTTAGTCTGGCGAGAAAAAAGTGGAAATGTTATTAATTGAACGTTAACTGAGTTGTTAAAAAAAAAGTATGATGTCGAGCAGGGGGGCCTGGGATGAGGTCAAAAATCGAGTCCGTGAGGCTGCAGATATTGTCCAGGTCGTTGGAGAACATGTGCAGCTGAAAAAGGCTGGAGCTAACTTTACGGGTTTATGCCCGTTTCATGGTGAAAAAACACCGTCTTTTTCCGTGAGTCCGCAAAGGCAGAGTTTTCATTGCTTCGGCTGTGACGAGTCCGGTGACGTGTTTTCTTTTATGATGAAATATCATCATATGACCTTTCCTGAAGCACTTAAAGACTTGGCTCAACGGTATCAAATTGATCTGCCTGAACGTAACCTGAGCAATGCTGAACGAGTGCGTTTACGTCAACGTGAACAGTTGTACCGGGTTCATCAGGAAGCAGCCAGTGTTTTTCATAAGACCCTGGTTGGTTCAACTCAGGCCAAAGCTGCCCGGTTATACTTACACGAACGAGGGGTACCCCAAAAGGCCATAGAGAAATACCAGCTTGGCTATACCCCTTCTCCGGAAAACGGAGGATGGCAGTATCTTATCTCGCGTCTGCAAAAAAAGCATTTTCCTGTGGAGGTTATTGAGCAGGCTGGCCTTGCTGTACGAAAAACGCAAGGCCGGTATTATGACCGATTTCGTGATCGGGTGCTTTTTCCCATTTATGATATGAGTGGGCGTGCCGTGGCCTTTGGAGGACGTATCCTTGGTCAGGGGAAACCTAAGTATATGAACTCTCCTGAGAGCATGATCTTTACCAAGAGCAAGCTTCTCTTTGGCCTGTATCAGCATCGCCAGGCTATCCGTTCTGCCCGGCGTGCCATTGTGGTGGAAGGAAATTTTGACCTGCTCCTGCTGGCGATTCACGGGATTGATAACGTGGTTGCACCCCTGGGAACAGCCTTGACTCGTGAGCATATCAAGGCATTACGACGCTATTGTGATGAGGTGGTGTTGCTTTTTGATGGGGATTCTGCCGGGCTCCGGGCTGCCCGACGATCAATACCTTTTTTTCTCAGTGAGCAGCTGGAGGTGCGGGTGGCTCTGCTGCCAACAGGGCATGACCCTGATACTTTGGTCAGGGAAAAAGGGGCTACAGCTGTGCAAGCCCTGGTTGAAGCAGCTGATCCTTTAGCAGAATTTGTTTTTTCTGCTCTGAAAGAAGAGCATGGGCTGACCTTGTCCGGGAAAAATCGAATTATAGCTGAATTAGCTGAATTAGTGGGGCAGGCTGCGCATGCGAATCAACAAGAGCTTATGGCTGCTCATTTTGCTGAGCAACTTGGTATTTCTCCTGAACGTTTTCTGGTTGAGAAAAAGGAGGTTAGTCAAGTCCCGCACCCTCTTCAGATTGATCAGGTGGACCGGCCACCTATGCCTCAATGGGAGCCAGAGGGCGAGGCTGGCATGCCCATGGGAGAGGAGTGGACTCTGCCGGTTTTTCCTTCAGATAGTCAGGATGGGTGGGATGAAGTCTCTGGATTGGGGGAAGCAGAGTGGGAGGCAGGTTCTTTGTACGAGGCCCCGAAAAAGCAACGGCAGTTGTTAGAATTTTTGCTGCTTTACCCAGAGTTCCTGCCAAGATTACTTGCTGGAAAGCTGAAAGAGGCCCTTGGCTCCTCGCCAATTATGGGGTTGGTTGAGGCAATGGAGCAGCTGACATATGCTGGTTCTTTTACACCTGAGCATTTGCTTTCTGTTGTATCGTCAGGTTCTGATCGGCAATATATTGCAGAATTATTGAGTCGAGATGGCGGCAGTCCACTAGGAGAAGAAAGTGAAGAGCAGGGGCGACTCCTTTGTGAAGAATTACTTGTATGGTTACAAGAGCTGCAATGGCAAAAAAAGGCTGATGACTTGCAAAAGCAGATTATAGCAGCTGAGCAAGAGGGGGATTATGAGCTTGTTAGTACGTTGCAGAAAGAATTTTGTTCTGTAAAGGAGAAAAAAAAGGAAAACGATAATTACTAGCCAATGGGATGCTTTCTTGATAGGGGCTGAAATTGTGCTACATTGTAAGCGTAAAGGAAAATTTTTCTTTGCAAGAGAATGCAGTTTTGTACTCGAACAATTGTTATTGATAATTGTCTGAAAATTTATTATATTTATTTCTTAAGCAAAGGTCTGTTTTCTGTTTGCAGGGGGATTTTCAGGTGAAAAAAGAAAGAATCTTTTTTTACGTGTAAAAAAAACTGTACAACCAGTGTAGGAAATTGTACATTATAGGGTAGGGCATGGATGGTACTGCCTGTTTTTGGATGTGTTGAGTGAAGTTCTTGTTTGTTTTTTTTTCAGTCTAAAAAGTTTGTAGAGCAATAAGATGGTTGAAGCAGACCAGGGCAGTTGGTGTTGGGGAACACCTGTTGACTGTTTAATTTATATTGCAAACTTCTTTTTAAACTGGACGACTTATTTAGGTGATAGAAGGGTTGAACGCCTTGGATGTGAGTAAATCTATTGCTTAGAGTCGGAACCTAGGAAAGCCGTTTGCGTGAGTCCACGGGGAGAGGACTTTACCAGAGCTATTTCGGTTTGTTGATGATACGGAGGAGGTATCTACGTGAAGAACCAGACAGAAAAATCTTCAGGAATCTATGAAGAAGATGGCTTATCAATTGTCAAAAGTCCCAAAAAAGGTGATGAGACCGTTGAGGATAATCATAAGGAGGCGTATAGCACCGATCCTATGAATATCTATCTTCGTGAAATGGGCAGTCTTGATCTGCTCAGTTATGAAGAAGAGATAAAGCTTGCGCAGAAACTGGAAGATGGAGAAGCCAAGATTCAGAATGCTGTTCTGCGATTGACTTTGGGGCTTAATACCTTAAACGGCCTGAAGGATGGGCTGGAAAGGGGAAATATGCGTATCGGATCCGTTCTTAATGGGATTTCCGACAGCAATGAAAAAGAACTTGAAGCAGTTAGAACATCTTTCTTGGCGTGTATAGAGGAAGCGAACACGCTTAATCAGCAAAGGATGGAGTTGTTCCGGAAATTACAAGAACAAGGGGCAGCCGATCAGAGTGACGAACTCTGGAAGGAGATTCGCTCTGTTGGCTTGCAGATTGCTGAATTATTTAAGCCTTACCGAATCGGTTCTAAGAAGCTTTTGGCAACAGCGAAAACTGTCGAAGAGTTTAATGCTAAACTGAAAATGGTTCGTGTTCAGGCTGAGAGAGACGCTTTGCTTGCTACCCATAAGGGTGAGGCTGAAGAAAAACAACAGCAAATAAGCAACAATCAGGAGCAGGTTGATCTTGAGCTGGCAGAAGCCATTGGTATAGATTGTCCAGGTTTTGACGAGCTTTTTCGAGAAGTCAAGGAAGGAAAAGAGACTGTCAGGGAAGCAAAAAAACACCTTGTACGGGCAAATCTCCGTTTGGTGATTTCTATTTCCAAGAAGTTTCTCAATCGGGGTATGCTGCTTCCTGATCTTATCCAGGAAGGTAATATTGGCCTGATGAAGGCGGTTGAGAAATATGATTATAACAGAGGGTATAAGTTTTCCACCTATGCTACCTGGTGGATACGTCAGTCAATTAATCGTGGCATAGCAGATCAGGGGCGGACAATCAGATTGCCTGTGCATATGATTGAAGCTATCAATAGGATGCTTCGTTTTACCCGTGATTTTCAACGAATAGAAAGCAGAGAGCCGAGTTTGGAAGAAATGGCAGACCAGCTGGATACAGATGTGGAATATGTTCATGCCGCATTAAAGACAGCACGGGATGCGATTTCCCTTGATGCACCTGTGGGTGATGAAGAAGATACCATGCTCAGTGATTTTATTGTTGACGATATTAATCTTGGTCCCCAGGAATTTTCCATTACAGAAAGTCTGAAACGTTGTCTTTCTAAAGTGATGGGTGAATTGACTGAACGGGAAGAGCAGGTACTCCGCATGCGCTATGGTATTGAGGTTGACTGTGATCATACCTTGGAAGAAGTGGGGCAGCGATTTGACGTGACACGGGAGAGGATCCGTCAGATTGAGGCTCAGGCAATCAAAAAATTGCGGCATCCTACCAGGAGTAAATATCTTGAATCTTTTATGTTCGATTAGTTGACTGCTTGATGGAAGGACGCAATGACATCCGGGAATGGCTGGCATTGGCCGCTTTACCCGGTTTGGGTTGTGTCCTTACCCGTCGTCTTCTTGGTGCCTTTGGTACACCGGCCAGGGTACTGGCTGCTGGCAAAAAGGTTGCCCAGGTTGATGGCATTGGCAGAAATCTGATTGAACTTTTTTCTTCTCCAGCCCGCTTAGATAAAGCCCGCTTCTGGGCTGATCAGGAATACAAACGAGTTTGTGCTGCAAATATTCAGCTGCTCTGCTGCGATGACTCGCTGTATCCTTCCCTTTTGTTGAATATTCACGATGTCCCAATTCTTCTTTACTGTTTAGGTGATCTTGATTGCCTGGATGTCCCGGCAGTGGCAGTTGTTGGTTCGCGAACACCCACTGATTACGGGAGAAATATCAGTGCAGAGTTTGGTCGTCAGCTGGTCAGAAATGGTTTTGCTGTGGTCAGCGGACTTGCTCAGGGGATTGATGGGCAGGCCCATAGTGGTGCTCTGGAGGCAAATGGCAGGACCATAGCCGTGTTGGGCTGTGGTCTGGATGTGGTGTACCCCAGAAAACATAGTCATCTGTACAAACAGATAATAGAAAAGGGGTTGTTGCTCAGTGAATATCCGATGGGTACTCCACCAGAGGGGTTCCGTTTTCCGGTGCGTAATCGAATTATTAGTGGGCTTTCCCTGGGTGTGGTGATTGTTGAAGCTGCTGTTCGGTCTGGAGCCCTGATTACAGCCCGGCTTGCTCTTGAACAGAACCGGGAGGTGTTTGCAGTGCCTGGCCGGATTGATTCGCCTAAAAGTGAAGGGCCACACGGCTTGCTCCGGCAAGGTGCTGTCTTGGTTCGCTCTGCTGAAGATATTGTGGCAGAGTTGCCTCCCTCCTCCTATGCAGCAGAGAACACCTTATCTCGTGAACACGAGATCTCATCTGTTGTTTCACCCAATACCTTTACGGCCCTTCCTGATGATCTTTCTCAGGAGGAAGAGGCCTTGATGACGGTAATAAAAACAGATCCAATAGATATTGAGCAGCTCTCAGAACACATGGGCCTGCCGCTGAATGCCCTCCATAGCCTCCTTCTTGGTCTTGAGTTGCGTGGCTTGATTCAGCAGGTACCAGGCCAGCAGTATATACGATCTTGAGAAGAGCTGTTTGCATTACCTGAGATTGTATGCTATTTTTTTATCAAGTCTGGTGAATAATGCTCTTTATAAGGGACTCAACAAGAAATACTCTACCCATTATTTCGGTTGACGTAGCCCAACTTTGTGAGAATCATTATCGAAACAATCCTAACTACCTGATTATTCGTTGGGCGTAAAAATATTTTTCGTTTATTATCAAGTAATTATATTTTTCAAGGCTTTTGCGGTGCCAAGAAATGAT
>NZ_JALAAI010000008.1:0-62402 GCF_052785085.1 Candidatus Electrothrix sp. | reverse complement strand
GATTGACAGAAGCGGGCTTTTAGCTTGTTAATTTGGTGACCGATTTTTTTGATTGGTTTTGAAAATGTCATATGTCTCTCTGTAGCTTATTGATGTGAAAATTTCATTATTACAAGAAATCAATAGCTGTGTCAATATGTTATGACATCTGTGGCTAAATTAATTTTCTGAATTCTCAATAAATACAACTCGTTCATAAAGGCCAAGCCTTAAAGTCGTGCCATTAGCTGGTGACCCTTTTTTTGTGCCTATCAGAAAGTCAGAATCTAAAAAAACACCTCTTTTGTAAGGGAGACCCCAATAATTCCAATTGTGAATTCGAATATTATACGAAACATATCATTCATATCATGAATATCATCTTATTGTATCAACATAACGTATACTATTAGCTGCCATATAAACAATAAGAATAAAAAATATATAATGATGTATGCCATACATACATATTTAATATGTCTTTAATAGAACTTTATTTCAATAAATATTTATTACATTACACACACAGATAAAAAGAAAATAAAAACATATATTTCATATTTTATATTTTACTGTAACGTATACAACTACGTATACAATGTGGTATTCATAATTATATACACTTCTGTATTCAATACATTTATTTTTAATAAAAATAAAAAACACTTTACAAGGTGATTTTGAATTGCTACAAAGTGAACATGAAGTTTAAAGGTAATGAGCCTTGCTTCGTATCAAATTAATGGTTCTTCTGTTTTTATGTAGCATCTCAGAAGATAATGTCATGTTAATGTAATTTTTTAAGGAGGAAGAAATGAAAAGAAGACGTTGTTTTGTAATGAGTATTATCTGCTTTTGTTTAATGTCGTCCCCTGGCACTGGTTTTTCTGCAACACAGATGTTTGAACAGGCACTTCAAGCCTTGCCCCAAGAGGATCGTGAGAAAATTATGGACAAGATGGCTGCGCGGCATATACGCCTCATGGAAGAACAAAGGGGGCTTAAAGCGTTAGCGGCTCAAGAAAAAGATCAATTGGCAGCAGCAATGGCCGTTCAAGAAAATCCGTTATTACAGAAGTACCTTGGTAAACGCGCTACTCCAATGCATTTAATGGAAAAAATGAGAAATAAGGTGATGGGAAATATTACCAAGGATATCATTTCCCATAACAAAGCATTGTGTATGCCGATTGTTCTGCCGCATTTATCAAAGGAAGTAAGAAAAAGGATCTTGGTGACGACTATCCCGATGTTTACGACAGGGATTATCCAAAGGGTTCAAAAACGCTTTCCAACAACTCAATAGATGCTTAAACAGGTACTTATGATGTAACTGTTTTTTCTTGAATCAATGGATCAATCAACGACCAAACTTCGGAATATTCCGAGGTGTTAACATGAAAATGAGGAAGAAAGATGAAAAAAATAATAGTGATATTAACACTCGGACTGGCTACTGCTATTTTTGTTATAGTCGGTTCCGTCTCCGCAGTAGAGGTGGACATCAAAAACCACACTACTGAGATAACAGATGACAAGAAAATTGAAAAGCGGATAGCTGAGATGCAAAAAGAGATGATCAGAAAAAACTTCTCTGCTCGGCTGCTGAAAAACCAAATGCGTTCCGACATGATGGCAACGCGTATTCCCCAGAAATTCTTGCAGGATAGCATTCAACCTGTCATAGCAGAAAAAGCGCGTACTATGATTTTACCTATCATAGCGGAAAAAGTGCGTGCTATGCAAATGAAGGCTTTGATGATTCGCTAAGGACTTCAAGGGCATACTCTGTTTTCTCTCTACATCCGTTGAGGAGATAGCAGATTATCGCAATAAAGCTGCAAGGATTGCCGAGGGAACAGGGCAGTCCTTGTAGCTTTTTTTTGTGGCTCTTCGCAGATTAGCAAATCCATCCTTCATCCCCTTTTTAGGATCAAGAAGTCAAAGGAGTGGACCTGTTTATCTAATGATTGGATAAAAAAGCCCAGCGATTGGATAAAAAAGTCCAGCTCGTGGACAAAAAGATCCATAACATGGACTTTCTCGTCAAAGGAATTGACCAGGAAAAGCCGAATTTTCCCTTTTTACGCAAAGAGGTTACTCGTTAACAAGCTATTGTATACTGTTAGAATCCGACTCCAACAGACTAACAGCCCGCTGAAACTTCATTACCCCGCCGGTCTGTTCCGGCAGCAAGGCAACAAGCCCAGTTCCTGTATGGTCCAGCTGGTTTTCCTGATTGATGAGACCAAGGAAGCCCATCGCCTCACGGGATAGCTCAACAAAGCTTGCCTGCTTAAGAAATTCCACCCGAGTTTGATAAGTAAATAATCCCTCCACATTTTGCGGTAAGGATTCCCGTAAACGATTACGGAGTTCAGGCTGTGTAGTCGTTGTAAGATACTCCGGTAAACTACGATGCCCGCAACGGAGCCAGTCATAACGCAACAAATCCAGCAGCAACTTCCCGTCCTTCCTCTTCCCGAGTAAATCCGCAAGGATCTGAGTCATCAGTTTATGGGTCCGCGATACCTGAAAGAAATTATATTGCCGACAGAGTTGAAGCAGCTCATAAAAGAAGGCAAAGGGTTCCTCTCCGGTCTGGAGAAGGTACTGCCAGAGAGAACGAAAAAACCGATTATTATAAAAAGCCTCTACACATTCACAAAAATCATACAAATCAGCCAACTGAGTATGATCCAGCCAGCGGGTCGCCAGCACTTCATACGGTGGCTCACTACAATACATCAGGCCAAACTCTTCTGCCTGGCGAGCAATCTCGGTATCAGGCAGAACCTTGAGCAGGCCCAATTGGATATAATGCGGCCCAAGCCGGAAGACCTGATGAAAAGAATCCCGGAAACTTTCCTCCGTCTCAAAAGGAAGCCCCAGAATAAGATCCACATGCAGATGAATCGTATCCAGAGCAAGCAGACGCTGGATATTACGGCAGGTCGCCTCAAGGTCCATTGTCCGGTTTACTGCTGCCAGGGTTGGTGTATGAAAGCTTTGGATGCCGATTTCAAACTGAAACTGATCACAGGGAACAGTGGAGAGCAGAGCAAACATCGGCGCAGTAAAGCGATCCGGGGCAATTTCAAAATGAAAACGAACCTGCTTTGTCTGCTCAATACAAAATTGCCAGATCGCCAAGGCCCGATCAGGTTGATCATTAAAGGTACGATCCACCAGCTTAATAATCATGGGCCTGGCTGCAATGAGTGCTGTCAGCTCCTCTTTGACCAGCTCAACAGGCTTGTGCCGCACCCCCTTAGAGCCAGAGGAAAGACAGTAGGAGCAGGAAAAGGGGCAACCACGAGATGATTCATAATAGAGCTGGCGATGTTGCAATGCCCCTGTGAAGTCATCCTCCTTGTAGGGCGAGGGGAAACAAGAGGCTTTCTCAGCCTGATACAATGCTTGTAAACGCCCCTGTTGAAGATCATGATAAAATCCCTGCGGGGCACCCTCAATTTCCCCGAGAAAAAGCGTACATTGCTCGGGTAATTCTCCCAAGGCCTGGGCTTCAGGACCACCAAGGATAATTATCAGATCAGGTCGGAGCCGGGCCAGATCGTGAATCAGGCGGTGGACAACTGCATGGTTCCAGATATAGACAGAAAAAAAAACCGCTTTACTCCTTTCCCTGCTGATCCGTAACAAGGTGGGATAATAGGGATCATTAATCGTAAACTGACTCAAGAGCAGGGAATGCCCAGGCAAGTGCTGTTCCAATGCATTGCGGACATAAAAAAGGGCCAGGCAGGAATGGGAAAAGCGACAGTTAATACTGACAAGATGGAACATGGACTTTGTTTGTACTGGCATTCTGGTTTCAGGCTGTTCCCTGCTTCATCAGAGAGACAAGCAATGACGGATTGATCTTATTTTTTCGGCGTGGCCCGCAACACAGTCCCATCAATAACCAGCTCACCCGGCCCTGTGTTACTCCGAATGCCTATGGCCTTATAGACTTTCAGGCTTTCCAGCACAGGTGAGATAACCTGATCAATAAGAAGTTTACTCGTGGCCCCGGCCTTATGGTCCCGAACAGCAATCATAGTGCCAGCCCAGGAGGCCAGCTCCTGAAGCGCAGTGATCATCTCTGGAGTGCGGGCAAAGAAGTGGAGATTGGCAGGAACATCCAACCTGGTATCCACAGCTTGGTATTCATCTCCCTCAGCCAATGGTGCTTTTGGCCTGAGCAGGATATCCCTGATCTGCTCCCTGCTGTCTGCAAGCAAGAGGTATCCATTAAAAAAAGCATAGGAAGGTTGTAACATCCCCTGGGCCGCAAAAAGAGACACAACCGGAACGCCACCTACCATAGTACGTTTCACCGGAAGATCACCAATAATTTTCTGGAAAAATGCATCAACTTTTTTACGATTCAGAATTTCAATACTGAGACAAAGACGAGGAACCGGAAAAAAACCTGCTGTACTGATCCCTGCTATATGGACACTGAAGTTCTTCCCAAACACACCAAGAAACTGGTCCATGCTCATGTCGGTTTTTGCTTTGATCCAGGCAGCAATCCTGTCCGCAGATGCCAAATCATCTTTTTCTCCATGAGCAAGTGTATTTTGCCACCAGAGCCGGGGCTCCAGCCAATTGAACCACAAAGAAAGGAGCAGATCATCCGGCACCTCTTGAAAACTGTGGCTGAGACTGGGAAGAGTACTATAGATATGCTGCTGAAAAGGATACAACTGATCTTGTGAAAAATGGACACGGGTTTGGAGATGGTCAATATCTTCTTTGGAATGATGATAAAATCCCATAGCTCTCACCCCAGGAGCCCAGGAATAATTGTATTGCTGACTTTTCTTTTTTGAACCGGAGCGGACAAGCAGGGCCTTGAAATGGAGCTTAAGACGAAATAAATCTGCGTAAAGAAACAAATCTGTTTGGGCTGGTCGCTCTTTCTCCACCCGTATGTACTCTTGATTCAGCAACAGATCCTTTCGTTGATCCAGAAAATGCCCGAAAAAAAGAGCAATACTTTCCTGTATCCGCTGTTGGGCAAAGGACAGAACAATGTTGCCGCCCATTGCAGTAAGATAGATTTTTTGCCTCTTTTGCAGCTGTACAACATACACAGTCATGCCTGCGATATTTTGTGCTGTCTGTCTTCCCTGAAAAATTTCAAGCAAGGCTGCAAGTATCGGCTCAGGATTATCCTGCCCAACGTCCATGACAATAAGGAGATCTTCCAACAACGGCTGTGACTGCTTCTTTTCCTGAATAAATGAAGAAAATGATGAAAGCTGAGCAATAAAGAGGGGCCTGTTAAAAAGCTGACCAAATAAGGGGTGGCCCAGTACCTCCATCAGGCATGAAGTATTTTGCTCCAGCGATCGACGGAGGGCACTTTTTATCGTGAGCCGTTGCAAAACAGCAGGCCAGTTGATGGCATTAAGGGTTTGTCCAAACCGGGAATCAAGAAAACTTTTTCCTGTTGCTGCTGCATCTGGTAACTCCAGAACGAGCATCGCATGGTGAGGAATCAACTGCTGGGGCCGCAGTGATCGGGAATGGAGGTGCAATTGTTGCGCTATCCCCTGAGCAATCACTCGGGATACTGTTGACTGATCGTTTCTGATAAGGCGACGAACAATCCCTGTGTTGAGCAGATCCTCACCTGTGGAAAAAATTTTTTGCCAATATATCAGCTGGGCATCTTCCTGGGTATTTCTTCCAGAGGGTTGAATACCCTTCTCAAAATAAACAGCAAACAGAGACAGGACCAGGCACAGAGCAAGAAAGGGATAAACAACAAAGAACGAGCGCTTCATGGAGATAAACGGCAGAAGAACATTTTGCCCTCCTGCCGATAAAGGATTATCACTGCTTCTTCCAGGTCAAACCGTGAACTCGGTTACCCAAAGGTCATGGAGATTGCAAAAACTGGTTGCACAGGCCTTGCCTTTATAGCCTTCAGGCAAATCAAAGCTTGATTCCGGTTTATCGGCATGAGTGAAGGTCTTACCACCGATAACTGTACCATCTTCAAGCACAACGGTATGGCGAACAATGAAATGCGGTTCTGTCATGGGATGCGCTGTCACAACAGAAACCTTACCTTCAGCCACTGTTACTTTGGGCGCATGGCTGCCTGCCTTTCCTTCCCATTTTCCCTGTTGTTGCTCAGTGTACACGATTCCGGCATGGGATGCTGCTGTCTCGCCAGCAAACACAGGAACAGTTGAGGCAACAGCAACAGCTGAAGCAGCAACAGCACTGGTTTTCAGGAACTCTCTTCGATCAATCATCTTAGATCCTCCAAGTTGTAACATGGTTTATGTTTTTTTGTGCAAACGAGATATATCCTGCTCTGGTTTGCACAAAGCTTTGCATCCTTGCTGGGCTTTGATCTCTTTTCGCATTTCTTCAATCCTGTCATGGGCAGCATGCAGGGCCTCTTTTCGTGTTATTTCAGAGACGTTCTGCTCAATCTTCTCAATAGCTGACAGCAACTTAAACAACATCAGGAAGACCATGAGAAAACCCATGAGGACCACAGCGTTAAAATTATCAACCACACCCATAATCCGGGCAAGAATCAGGGTGAAATTAGGGTAAATAGCGATCAAGGCCATTCCGCCCCAGACAGCTAACCGGACAAAGAGCTTGAAAAGGGTCTGACCGGTTTCCCGGTTGACAAACTCTTTAATGCCCAGATAAAGCATGGTTGATGAAATAGCGACAACAATGACCTGATAAAGGTGTATTTTCATTTTTTCTTTATTTCTGGGGCATGGTGGAGAATGAACAGGACAACAGAACCAATCACCAGACCTGCCACAAGACTGGCAAGCATGGTTGGCATAAAATGGAGTCCATCATGCACCACTGCAATATTATGTACGTACATGCCTCCACCCACGAGGAGCATGGCGATGGTGCCCACAAATTCGAGCAACCTGATGATCTTCGGGAGCGAGGCTATGAGAAGCTTGCCCACCTTGGTAAGTATTGTAGACAGCAATCCCGTTATTGACTGTGCATACTGAACCAGATACAACCCCATGTCGTCAAGCTTAACCAACAAAGCAACAAGACCATAGACACCAACTGTGGCTAATAAGGCTATGAAACTCACCACCAAAAGCTGCATAACCAATTGCTGATCCATGACTGATTCCAGGGCGATAACGATGATTTCTATGGAAAGAATGAAATCTGTTCTTACAGCAGAGCGTATTTTTTCTTTTTCAGAGAGTTTTTTTACGGAGGAGGGATGGGAAGCATCTCCATGCGCATTTTTTGCAAAACGATGGAGAAGCCATTCGTAAATTTTTTCTGTTCCTTCAAAGCAAAGATAGGCTCCACCCAGGAGAAGAATGGGAACGATGAGTCAATCCATATAGGTACTCAGGAGGAGGGCTGCGGGCAGGATGATGATTTTATTGATCAGAGATCCTTTGGTGATGGCCCAGATGACCGGGAGTTCCCGCGAAGCGTGGAAGCCAATGGCTTTTTCCGCATTGGCCGCTAGATCATCGCCCAGAAGACCAGCGGTTTTCTGGGCTGCTATCTTGCTCATGGCAGAGGCATCGTCCAGCAGCATGACTATGTCGTCTAATACTGCAAGTATACCGCTCGGCATGTTTTATCCTCTCATGAACGTCGATTTTCCTCATATGTTCTTATGTGCTTGTTTGTGGCGGCAATGGGTAACTGTACTCGTTTTTTCTATTCCATGCAGAGATTTTTTTCTCTCTGGATTCAACTGATAAACGCATGACATGTATTTTCTTGAATATCAGTTATATAGATAGAGGTTGTAGACTTATTATACGAATTCAGGCTTGCTATCGGGTGTTGTAGAATTTCCGGTTTGTCAGAATGATTTTCAGCGGAACGTTTCGCATATTTAAGTTTGGCAGTAATAGCGTTATCAGCGATTCACGGGCCGTACAGATATAAATATCTAAAACAACTAAACAAGATTAAGAAAACCTCACGAAATGATTTTCTATCTTGCTGATTTTATAGAACTAGCTGACCTTTCACTTTCTTTTTATAAAAAAATATCTTACAAAACTCTTTCATTAATTATTTTGCAATATACAATAATTACAATATTTTAAGTCGTTTTGGTATAAATTCTCGATAAATACAAGAAAGTAGTAAAATCAAATTGTTACAGACGTAAAGGCACTGTTATACACAAGGGATCTAGAAGCTAGATGTAGTAAATCCAGGGTGCTCACGCCTTAATACATTAAAATAGTTAATTTTAAATAAATTGCAAGAAATTACGTTTTGGTCCGGGAATAGCTGTAGCGTTATCTACCCGCTCAGCTAGGACGGCTTTCCGTCTTTACGTGACGGAGCAGTAGCGGACGCCCGAATATAGCGATGAGCACCAGCAGGCCGAGGAAAACGAGTGCCAACGGATCAGTTGAGATCAAGCGAACAACAAGAGCAACTGAAGCAGCGGTCGCGGCCAAGGCACCCGATCCTGTGATGATCCGCAGACCTGCCCGCTGCTTGAAAGCAAGGCCGCAGACAACGGCAAATGTGAAGAGAAACGAGAGGCTGGCAGCCTCAACAAGGCTGGTGAGCGTTCCGACAGCGGCAAGGACTGCTGCCGCCGCACCGAGTCCGACGACCGCCCGATTCGGTATGCCCTTTGCGTTCTTGTGATCCAGCACGGCTGGCAACTCGCCATCCTCGGCCACCCTGTATGCGAGACGTGCTGTGGCGAACAGGGTGGCATTGATGGCCGACCCGGTGGAAAATGCCGCAGCAATCGTGACGATAATGACACCGACTGTTCCGAATGCCTGTCGCCCGGCAATAGCCAGCGCGACCTCCTTGTGCAGGACCACCTGATCCGCTCCGATCAGCATGGCCGTGCCAACGGCAACAGCGATGTACACCACGATCACAACGACAATCGCCGACAACACTGCGCGGGGCAGTGTCTTTTGGGGGTTATCAATATCCTTGTAATCGTAGGTCAGCAGTTGAAAGCCCTCATAGGCCATGAACACGGATGCCGCTCCGAACAGTGCCGCGCTGATTCCGGCATCCGGCACACCCTGCGAAAGCATCCGGGTATCCCACTGTGCAAGACCCCCGCCAGCCAGTCCTACAAGCACGACCAGTTTGAACCACACAAGAAAAATCTCGATACTGCTGGCCTCGCCCACACCCCGCAGGTTCAGCCCAATAAATAACGCCATGATGGCAACGCCAGCCATACGCGGGAACCAAGGACCAAGTCCCGCGACATGCCCGAGGTACTCCCCGAAGGTAAACGCATACACCGCATTTGTGAGCACATACCCGACAATGAGAACCCACGAGAGGCTCCCGGCGATCCCTTCCGCATTGACCTTGCGGAGAAAAGTGAACGCCCCGCCTCCTTCATCGTAATGGGCGGCTAATTTCACGTAGCTGTACCCGGCGGCTAGGGCGATAAGACCCGCAATCGCAAAACTAAGCCATGCCCATGCACCGGCGATTCCGACAACCACACCGAGCGTTGAGAAGATGCCGCCGCCGACCATGCCGCCTACGGCCATCGACCATGTCGCGTTGAAGCCAAGCTTAGATTTAGACTGATTCATATTAACACTCTTCTAAGTAACAAAAAGTTTATGTTTTTGTTATTTTGAAGTTTGGCCCCGGCCACAGGCCGGGGGGAGCGCATTCAAATTGCAAAATACGGTACCCTAGTTCCACTGTGGCAATGGAGCGCAGTGGAATTGCCGTCCGGTGAAGCACCGGGGTATGTGCTCTCATCTTTGCCCAATCCTGGAACGACTAACATCTCGGGCAGTGAGCGGTAGAACATAGAATTTGCTTATCGTCATCCATGTTTGTGGCCTTCTGGCACGATAGGATTCTGTCGCAAAAACAGGGCTTCCATAATCAGGATAGCCAGCATTACGGCACCAGCGACACCAACCACCAGTGGATCGCTAAATATCTTAATCCAGACGAAGCCAGCCAGAACGATCAGATCAAGGATAATGGCGGCGATCAGAAAAACGAGTCGAGCACCAATTTCATGCCGGAGATACCGCAATATCCCCCAATGTATCGCAATATCCATAATCAGATAAAAAATAATTCCCAAAGCCGCAATGCGCGTCACGTCAAATAATATTGTCAACAGCAAACCAAAAACGATTGTATAGACGAGAGTATGCTTCTGGATGCTACCGGGCATGCCAAAATGGCTATGGGGAACGAGTTTCATTTCAGTCAGCATAGCCAGCATCCGGGAAACCGCAAATATGCTGGCTATGATGCCGCCTGCTGTTGCCAACATGGCCAGAACAACCGTAAACCAGACCGCGTATTCGCCAAGGGCAGGCCTTGCGGCTGCGGCAAGCGAGTAATCTCTTGTTTCGATGATTTCCTGAAGTGATAGGTTACTTGCGACGGCAAAACCAACCAGCGTATAAATCACAACACAAAGAGCGATGGAGATCATGATGGCTCTGCCCACATTTCGTTTCGAGTCTTTCAACTCCGAGCCACTGTTGGTGATCGTGGTGAAACCCTTAAAGGCCAGAATGCCAAGTGCCGTTGCGCCGAGAAAGCCCGCCATTGAGGCGTCAGGAACCGCTGTTGAGAAATTCACTTCCACCGTGTCAGCCACCATTACGCCGACAACGCCAAACAAAACGATGCCCCCAATCTTGATAAATCCGATCACCGACGCTACACCCTCGATCATACGGTTGGCGGACAGGTTGATCAGAAAAGCCACTAGCAACAATCCTACACCCAGTGTCGGCACCAGCAGGCTGGTATCGTCGATGTCAAACAGCTGTAATGTATAAGCACCAAATGTACGCGCCAGAAAACTCTGGGCAATCACCATGGAAAAATACATCAAGAGGGAATAAAAGGCTGTTGTCACGGTGCTGCCATAAGCCTTTTTCAGGTACATGGCAATCCCGCCAGCCGAAGGATATGCATTCGACATTTTGACGTAAGAGTATGCGCTGAATGAGACAATCACCGCAGCCGAAAGAAAAGCCAGGGGGAAAAGGCTCCCGGTCATCTGGGCCATCTGACCCGTCAAGGCAAATATGCCTGCCCCAATCATAACGCCGGTGCCAAGTGCAACTGCACCGAGCAATGTCAGGCTATCTTTACGATAATGCTGTGTCCTATCTTCGTTTTTATTCATAAGACCACCTTATTTATTTTATCCAAAATCGGCGATTGCTATCCTCATTACACAACCGAGATCGAACGGCCAGTTTCCTGACTGACCTCATTATTGTTGGAGATTTGCCTTTAATTTAATTCGAATTTCTTCAATTCGTTTTCGGTTAACGCCAAAGTCTGAATGTCCAACACGAGATGCCGATCGAATATGTATGATTACATCTTCTTTTTCAATTGCTGGAAAATAAAACTCAACATCATCAATAAAACGAAACAACTTAGATTTAAACTCTGCTCGAATATAATTATCCTGAACTACGATAATTTTACTTCGCTTCCATGCTTTAAGAATCTTCAGGAGCCGGTTTTGTGCCTCTTGCTGTGTACCAACGAGAAGGATGGGTTGGATAAAATGCTTTTCATCTGTCGCTTGACTGTTAACACAATTTGGCGTTTCCGGGCATTGCATTAGTTGGTCCTTGTCAATTCCTAACGGGTGTGGATCTTTTGCTTCGACGGTCACGAAAAGTCAGTTAGTTAGTTACGGGTACCATGGTAGTTTTTCTAATAAAATCAATGGTAGTTGTTTTAAAAGAGCCACACCCAATTCCTAACTTAGGCATAGTTCCTGTACATCCTATTAAAAGAAAACAAATTATTAGAACAGCGGGATGGGCTTTATCATACGGCGATTGTATTTTGCTTATTCATTGTGATTACGAACCAGCTATACCGGCTCCGAAAATGACTATAGATTTCATTTTTAATAAATTGATATTTAATTCCAGGTAGTTGTGATGGTCAATATTATTTGGCTACCCCGCTGCTCTGCGGCGGGGTAGTTCATTAAAACGGCCATACCCATAACAGCATGGGTACGCTCACCGCGACCACAATGACTTCCAGTGCCAGACCCAGCCGCCAGTAATCGCCAAAGCGAAATCCTCCCGGACCAAGGACGACCGCCCGATTCGGTATACCCTTTGCGTTCTTGTGATCCAGCATGGCCGGCAACTCGCCATCTTCGGCCACCCTGTATGCGAGCATTCATCTATTTTTTTACAGGCTGTCGAAGACTGCTTTGAAAATGCTTTTTTAGCTGATGGGAGATTTAGTTAAAATACTCCCGGACTTTCGCTGCAATCTGGGGGTCTGTCATCTGATCAGCTGTTTCCACCGCTTGGATGAGGTGAGCGAGGTGGTCATCTTCTAAACGATTTTTCAGCTCACTTTTTGCCTCTCCAGGACCAAAAAGCAAAATGGATTCGGCGTTACGAAGCGCCGAGATGACCTCATCGTAGTAGCTGTTGAGTTTGTCGGCAAATTTTACATCCTGTCTGCCATCCGCTTGAACCTTCTGAGCTTCATAGGGGGTCGTCGAACGTACCCCGTCAAACCGTCCGGGCTGTTTTTCTGCCTTTGATTCGATAACGCTTGTTTTCTCGCCCTTGCCCGAAACCGTCACAATCAACGCCTTGCGATGATCAATCCACAATCCCATATTTGTTTTCATATCTTTCCCCTTTCTTCTTGTGATGAATATTTGTGAAATCGCTATGCCTTATGTTCGGATTCATTCCAAACAAATATAAAACAGGTCATTAACCGGATACTGTTGCCGAAATTTATGAAAGAAAAAAAAGCCAAAGGAAAAATATAATTAGAGATAAAAAAATACAATCGATAAGTTGTGGTGCTTTAATTGCGTATAAAATATCATCAATTTTGGATAAACTTTTAATCC
The DNA here is from genome assembly GCF_052785085.1 of Candidatus Electrothrix sp. NCBI lineage: Bacteria > Pseudomonadati > Thermodesulfobacteriota > Desulfobulbia > Desulfobulbales > Desulfobulbaceae > Candidatus Electrothrix > Candidatus Electrothrix sp. Next base: position 49,537 of record NZ_JALAAI010000008.1, on the reverse strand, counting down.
ACAGGGGTTGATGTTGGTCTAAAACTTCAACTTTCTCGTCAATCGCTTTTGCGGCTCTTCTGCCGCTTTCCACAGCACCTTCAATACTCCATACTTGAGCTTGCGTCTTCGTGTGGGCTCCGGCTAAAAATAGATTTGAAACCGGCGTTTTCTGGGCAGGTAAATATGCCTGGGTATGCGTTGAATTAACCCATTTAGGCTGAAGAGATGTAATCCCTTCAGCGGAAAATTCCCACTCATGCCAAACTTCAATTTTAATAATTGGAAATTCTTTTAATCCTTTACCATTATTAGCCTCTTTGATTAATTCATCAAGCGCACCGCAACTTAAAATTTGTGCTTTAACTTCTTCGATAAATTCTTCTTTCATACAAGTATTTACCGGCTTATGGTAAATCCTTCCCGGAACGCTGCTAATACAAGATGTACCCGTCCAAAGAGATTTAATATCTCGCCCTAAATCCACTTCGTTGCCCCAAACTTGTTCTTCGGCGAAAAGGGTTAAATTAAATTCGGAATCACTGACCACAACGGCAGTCCTCTTTCGCGGAAATTTAATTTCTTCGGCAAATGCAACTCTAAAAGAGACTTGAGTATGAGGGCCGTCTTGAATAAGGGGTTTAAATAAATTTAACTCCGCCTGCCTCTCAAGCGCGGGGGTCTGGCTTAAAATATCAGCCGTAATAAAAGGATTAATGGCTAAAATATAAATGTCGCCTTGAATTTTTTCTTCGCCACAAAAAGCAGAGATTATAGTCGTTCCATCAAACTCTAATTTTGTCAGAGCTTTCTCCCAATAGAAGTTTACTCCTTTTTCTTTAAGGTACTTAACCCAAGGATTAAACCAGTATTCACTGCTGGGGCCTGTAAACAGCAGCCAACCGGCTCCGGTTCCTTGCGTCCACGCGGGACCATATTGATCAGCTTTATGTCGGTGTGCGGCTTTTGTGGTCAGTTGTTTTCTGAAAAAATCACCGGTAGTGTGTAATGAAACATTTGACCAATCCGAGCCAATCCACGGACCAAAACAGGAACGCCAGGTTTTATAGGCTTTATCTCTAAGTAAAGGTTGCCAGGCTTGAGCCGCATTACGTCCGGCATATTTTATTTTACTTCGATTATTGGCGGTCCATGTTTTAAGCATCAAATAAGACCATTTAATAAATTCAAACGTGTTCATCCTGAACATTTTAGGAATACTTTTAAGTCCTTCGTCGTAAAATTGTGCTTTATCGGTATCAGGGAAAATTCCAAAATCAACGGGGCGGGAGAGGGCTGAATCATAGATGCTTCCTTTTTCATTAAAAGGAATTTTTTTCATTAAATCAAAAGCATTATGATACCAAGGCCCCATACCGTGCCAGGAATATTCCGAAGGCATATTGTCTTTACCAAGCCGGGAGCTTCTAAAGAATCCACCCGGCTGATCAAGAGCTTCATACACCGAAACAGTGTATCCTAATTGGATTAATTCATGGGCAGCACTCAATCCAGCTATACCAGCTCCAAAAATAACTATAGATTTCATTTTTCCCCAGGGCTCGCCTGCTTGATATATTGATAGAAGTCGCTGTCCGTGGTGAGGATCAGTACTGAATTCTTATTCGTTTTCTCCTTGTAGCTTTCAAGGGTGCGCAAAAAAGCATAGAATTCTGGATTTTTATTGTACGCTTGGCCGTAGATTTGCGTCGCTTCAGCGTCGGCTTTGCCTTGGACCTCCTGCACTTGGCGGTAGGCCGTTGAGCGGATCTGGCGCAGCTCTTTTTCCATTGTGCCGAGGATCTCGGCACTGCGGCCCTCACCTTCGGAGCGGAACTGCGCGGCGATCCGTTTGCGCTCGGAGATCATGCGTTCATAGACCTTTTCGCGGACACTTTCCACGTAATCCAGGCGTTTGATGCGCACATCCACCAGTTCGATGCCGTATTGCGGGATGATCTTTCGTGCCTCAGTCAATATCGTGCGGGTAATCTCCTCCCTGCCCCGGGCAATCTCCCTTTTTAGCTCTTCTTCGCGCTCCTTGGGGATTTCCTTCAGAGCCTCGTCCTCGGGCACTTTCCACGATGCGCTGCGCACGAGTTCAACGAGTTCACTGCTCGACACCTGGTCGCGTACCACCGAATCGAGTATATCATTCAAGCGCGACTGGGCCCCCTCTTCGCTGGCCACATTCTCCAGAAATTTTTTCGCATCGGCAATCCGCCATCGGGCGGTGGTGTCCACCCAGATGAACTCGCGCCCCTTGGTGGGAACCTGGTTGGGGTCGCCGTCCCAGACCAGCAGACGCTTTTCGAATCGCCGGACCTCCTGCACAAGGGGCAGTTTCATGTGCAGTCCCGCCTTGGTCACCGGTTCCCCGACAGGTCGGCCAAACTGCACGACTATGGCCTGCAGACCTTCTTCCAATGTATATAGACCGCCATAGAGTGCGATACCGATCACCAGCACAATCGCGATGATGACTGCCTTCAAGGTAAACTTCATGGTTGCCTCCCTTGTGTTGATGGTTGCCCGCTGGATTCCAATGGGAGCCAGGGCACCATGGCCTTCTGGTCCTTATCCACAATATAGAGCCCTTTCATGGCTGACAGGAAACCGGTCATGGCCTCCAGATACAGCCGCCGGCGTGTGACCTGCGGTGCCTGTTCGTATTGTCCTAAAATGGCCTCAAAACGGGTGGCCTCTCCTTGGGCCCGGTTTACGCGTTCCAGTGCGTAACCTTCGGCCTCACTGATGCTTTGCGTAGCCACCCCTCGGGCTTTGGGGATTTCCCGGTTGGCCTGTTCCTGGGCTTTATTAATCGTTTGCTCTTTGTCCTGACGGGACTCGTTGACTTCATTGAAGGCCGGTTTAACCGTATCCGGCGGAGTTACATCCTGAAGTTCGACGGTAACCAGACGTACTCCGGATTCATAGGTTGTCAGGATTTTCTGGATCTCGTTTTTAGCTTCACTGGCCACTGCCACCCGCCCGGTGGTCAGTACATCGCTGCCCAGACGGTTGCCGACCGCTCGGCGCATGACCGCCTCGCTAGTGTCGCGGATTGTTTTCGAAGTGTCGCGTACCTGAAACAGATATCTGATCGGGTCTTCGATGCGGTACTGGACGATCCACTGAACATCGATGACGTTCAAATCCCCGGTGAGCATCAGCGACTCGTCCTTGTAGGCACCGCGCGTATCATAGCGGGTCTTTTCACCGGGAACGGTGGAAACCGCGACCGTCCGAAACCCGAACTCTTCTTTGAGTACGCGGGCCGTGGGCAGCAGACTGACCTTTTCGATACCATAAGGGAATTTGAAATGCAGTCCCGGATCGGCCGTGCGCATAACCTTGCCGAAGCGCTGTACAATCCCCGTCTCCTCCGGTTGGACGGTGAACCATGAAGTCCATAAGACCACCACCACGGCAACGACAAGGATGAGGACCGGCCCGCCTTTGAATTTTTCAAACTGTTTTCGAATTTTCTTCAGCACATCATCCAACGTCGGTTTGGATCCCCCTAGGGGTTGATTCCGTTCAGTCATAACTTACCTCCTCATTAATGAGCCGATCAGCTTCATCAACGCTTGTTTGTTCAGGGCGAATACCTTTGGACTATATGGATTCCTGCTCCTCTTCCAAACCGGTTCCTGAGATGGCGGACATGGTTCATGATCTTTGCATAATCCGGCAGGGGTGCTTTGGTATTTTCAAGATTTAAAGTTAATTTTATGATTCCAAATCATTTTTCATCCGGTCAAATTCCTCTTTATTGATTTCACCATTTGCATATCGCCTGTTCAAAATATCCAAAGGCGTTTCAATGAGCGAACTATCGGAGCCTTTTGATTTTGAAATCCGAATCAGGAAATAAATACCGATACCCGATAAAACCAAAATGATTAACCACATAAACCCTCCTCCATAACCGTATCCCATCATATGGCCCCTGCCGCCCATAAAGTTGCCCGGACCCTGTGCACAGGCAACAAACGTCAGTGGTATAAGATTTGCCAAAGCAGAGAATATTCTTTTCATAAGCATTTTCTTTACCTCCTTAACTTATTGAATCAAAAACTTTCTTCAACTTCTTTTCGATTGCGGAAGCAATCTGCTCCAATTCAGCATTGCCGATCATTTTCATAGCCACTTTCGGTTTGATGACTGAAACAACGGTTTTATTCTGCTTTTCGAAAATCACGACATTGCAGGGAAGCATCAACCCGATATTTTCCTCGGCAAGAATAGCTTTGTGGGCACTCGGCGGGCTGCATGCACCCAGTATCATGTACTTTTTAAAGTCGATATCCAGTTTTTCCCTGAATTTTTCCGATACGTTAATTTGTGTCAGGATACCAAAACCTTCCTTTTTCAACTCGTTTGTAACGTTATCCAGTGTTTTTTCAAACGAAGTGTCAATTTCTTTTGTAAATCCGTAATCAATCATTTTTAAACCTCTGTTATAGGGTTTTACGAAAATTCTTCAAATCTTGACGTTGCGCAACCGCAGTGCATTGCCGATAACCGACACGGAACTGAAACTCATTGCCGCCGCCGCGATCATCGGGCTTAACAGCAGGCCGAAAGCAGGATACAGCACACCGGCTGCAATCGGCACCCCCACCGAGTTATATACAAAAGCGAAAAACAGATTCTGTTTGATGTTGCGCATGGTGGCACTGCTCAACAAACGGGCGCGGACAATGCCCCTGAGATCTCCCTTGACCAGTGTAACGCCCGCGCTTTCCATGGCAATATCGGTACCGGTGCCCATGGCAATACCGACGTGCGCTTGGGTCAGAGCGGGTGCGTCGTTGACGCCGTCCCCGGCCATGGCCACAATCCGGCCGTCATCTTGAAACTTCTTGATCGCCTCGGCTTTCTGGCCCGGCAGAACTTCGGCCACCACCTCATCCAGATCGAGTTTGGCGGCCACCGCCCGGGCCGTGGTATCACTGTCGCCGGTCAACATGACAATGCGGATATTATCCTGATGAAGCAGTTTGATCGCCTCGGCGGTGGTCTCCTTGATCGGGTCTGCCACGCCTATCAGGCCTGCGAGCTTCCCGTCAACCCCGACAAACATGACGGTCTGGCCATCCTTGCGCATGGTTTCGGCTTTGGAGGCCAGTTCCTGCACATCTATCTTCAATTCCTCAAAAAGTTTGATATTACCGAAGACGATCTGTTTGCCATCCACACTGCCTTTAACCCAACTTTGTGACACGGAGATCGCAATTACTTTGAAATCAACAGGTTAAGTCTTTCGGGAAGTCATTCTTGGCACCACATATTTTTAATTTTTATTTTTTCTTATAATTCCAATATGATAACATTTTTCTGATGAGCATGACAATAGTATACACGAAAACTCGGTGATTTCAAGCCAAAAGGGCCACTTCTTGGCACCGCAAAACGGTTAGACAATGTAACTATTAAATATTACGGAAAAAGTAATTTTACACCCAACGAACAATCAGGCAGTTAAATCAAGTTTGATAATTATTCTCACAAAGTTGGGTTAACACCTTTGCCGGTCTTCGATTCAAAATCGGCGGCTTCGACCAAGTCGATATCTCTTTCTTCGGCACCATTAACGATGGCCGCTGCCAACGGATGTTCACTCCCTTTCTCAAGACTGGCGGCCAGACGCAGCATTTCCGTCTCATTGCCGCCAGCAACTGTACTGACAGCAACGACCTTGGGCTTGCCTTCGGTGAGTGTGCCGGTTTTGTCCACTACCAGCGTGTCCACTTTCCGCATGACTTCAATGGCCTCGGCATTTCTGAACAGGATTCCCATGGAGGCCCCCCTGCCGGTAGCCACCATGATCGACATGGGGGTGGCCAGACCCAAGGCGCAGGGGCAGGCAATAATGAGTACGGCTACCGCATTAATCAAAGCATGCGCCATTTTCGGATCGGGACCGAATATACTCCACACAATAAAGGTAATGACGGCTGATCCCACGACTGCTGGCACAAAATAACCGGCCACCACATCGGCCACTTTCTGGATGGGGGCGCGGCTGCGTTGAGCCTCGGAAACCAGGTGGACGATCTGCGCCAACAGTGTCTCTGATCCTACCCGTTTGGCTTCCATGATCAGCGTTCCTGTACTGTTGACCGTTGCCCCGATTAATTTGTCACCCTTATTTTTCTCTACAGGCATGGACTCACCGGTGACCATTGACTCGTCGATCGAGCTTTTCCCTTCAGCGACGACTCCGTCAACCGGTACTTTCTCGCCCGGTCGCACCCGCAACTTATTGCCGGACTGCACCTCTTCGAGTGGAATATCTTCTTCAGTGCCGTCATCCCGGATTATTCGGGCGGTTTTGGGAGCCAGCTCCAACAGGGCCTTGATGGCTGAGCTGGTCTGGCCGCGGGCCTTCAATTCCAGAACCTGCCCCAGCAGAATCAGGGTAACGATGACGGCAGCGGCTTCAAAATAAACAGCCACAGCGCCCTCTTTTCCTCTGAAGGAAGCCGGGAATATTTCCGGGAATATTGCCGCGATCAGGCTGTAGATGTAAGCAACCGACACACCCAGTCCAATCAGGGTGAACATATTGAGATTCCAGGAAACGACGGACTGCCAGCCCCGCACAAAAAACGGCCAGCCGCACCACAACACGACGGGTGTGGCCAACACCAATTCGATCCAGACAAGGACATTTTTCGAGACGACCCGCGCCAATGGGTTACCGGGAACCAGGTCGCTCATGGCCATAATAAAAACCGGCAGCGTAAGGATCAGGCTGACCCAGAACCGGCGGCGCATGTCGGCCAGTTCGGGATTTTCATCCTCCTGACCCGTCTCACCTTTTGATTCCAGGGCCATGCCGCATTTTGGGCAACTGCCGGGCCGGTCCTCCAAAATTTCCGGGTGCATGGGACAAGTGTAAAGAACATCTTCTTTTTCGGTAGCATGGACTTCCGGTTCATCACTTTTTGCCGCCTGTTCATGTTTTGCAGGATAAGCCGAGGGATTTTCCTTAAATTTTTTCAGGCAATTTTCGCTGCAAAAATAGATTTTCTCTCCTCCCTGTTCGGTATGATGGGGGCTATCCTTGCCGACGTCCATGCCGCAGACCGGGTCTTTCAGGACGTTTCCCTCTGCCGCTTTATCCGGATGAGGTGTTTGATCATGGTGATGATGCGCGTGCTCCTGATTCATGTTCTTTTCTCCTTTTTTTACAAGAAAACTTCAGGGTGTGGTTCGTCCAACGCTCCCACTGCTCCATCCTTCGTTTGTTTCTCTTTCCCTGCGCACAAGGCAGGTTCGGCTTCGAGCGATTCGCAAACGCACGCCAGCACCTTGATAAAAAGCGAGTCCGCACACGACGGCAAACGTGAACAGGAACGTGAGGCTCCAGGCAAACCCCTCTGCATTGATCTCGCGGAGAAAAGTGAACGCTCCGCCCCCTTTGCCGTAATGGGCGGCAAGCTTCACGTATCTGTACCCCGTAGCCGGGGCAATCAGACCAGCAATTGCGAAACTGAACCATGCATGATTACTGGATTCATTAGGTCGAACTCAGGTTGTTACCAGTATTTCGGACGACCGTAGAAATCGTATAACCGTACTTCATACTCACGGTTCACCACAGTCGAAGGGTCATATTCCGGGCTGTCCTTGACCTGCTCTCTGGTCAGAGCAACACTCACCTTATTATCCGTCCAGTCTACCGAATCTATCCAGGTCGGCGGCACCAGCACCTTCTTCCCCGGCAACCAATTGCGGGTGTCTACTACCATATACCGGATAATCCAAGTCTCATCATCTACGATAAAGTCTTCCACATGGCCAACCTCATCATCTGTCGCTTGAATGTGGTAACCCGTTACTTCATGAACAGAACGGAGATGATCATCTCCTGAATCCACTTCGGTAGTCTTATTTTCTGGCAATATTTGATCATATAACACTCCCGGGTAAGTCACGGCTCCCCATGCATAAGGGCCACCACCCCAGTAATAAGGCCAGCCGTAATATTGGGTCCAAAGGATTTCATGCTGTCTGCTGACCGGTGCGTCTTTATCAAGTCCCGGTGCTTCTTCGATCCGTTTTTTCGTCAACCGGATTGGAAAAACTCTGGAACTCCAGTCGGGTTCGCCAAGTGAAATGGGAGATAAAAGGACCTTTCGTCCCGGTAACCATTTGCCCGTGTCCGCCACCATGTACCGAATGGTCCAAAAACGGTCATCAAATAATAAATCTTTGCAACGGCCGATCTCCCCATCTTCTGCCTGTAGGACATAATTGTGAATCTCTTTTACACTGCGTAACATTTTTTATCTCCTTTCTGAATTTGTATAATAAGTGCATAACCTCCACAGATCCCCTGATACAGGGGGAACAGCTTTTAATAACGTCAATACCCGCCGTCAATACCTGCCGTATCATTTTTCCTTGATGTTCAGCTATTCTTCAGCGATTCAAAACCCGAGACGACATCGAACAGTTCCTCGTCAATGCCGCTCTGGCGCAAACTATGGAACGTCCGATTGAGGCTCTCCAGCAATTCGTCGATGTTTTTGTCGGCACGCTGCATTGCCGCTAGGCGGCTCGCGTTTTCGCTTGCAAGTGATTCGGCGCAGGCCCGGAAGAGCGAAACAAAAAGATATTCGCGGATGAGTGCGCGCAGAGTCGTGCTGTCGCCCATGATCTCGGGTAAGTTTCCTGTCGGCCAAGGAAGCTTGGCGAGCTTGCGTCGCCAGTTTTCATCCAAAGGCAGCAACCGCTGACTAACCGGTGCATAAACCGAGCCCGATCCGGGGCGGTTGTAGAAAAGGTAAAGCGGCGCAACGCCCTCGTCCGGGCTGCGACCTGCCTCGCTTTCCACCAGAATCTGCCCGACGAGCGGGGTGATGGCCTTGACGGAATTCGGTACCCCGAAGAGGCCGACCAAAGGCAGGCCCGCATCGGTCAAACGTGCATGAACACGTTCGCCGACAGCCCAGACCTGAAGTCTGCCGGGCAGCGTTGCGAGGGTCTTCATCGCGTAATCGGCCACCACGTCATTAAATTGGCCCACCAATCCCTGATCGGAACCGAACACGACCGCGTTTACCTCAACCGTATCCGCTTGTCCTGTGCCTCCAGTTAAAAATGCCGTTGAACCGGCACCACGGAAACAGACGCTCAACCCCAGCTCCACCGTGCGATTGTAGTCGGCCAACGCACTCACCGATTTTTCGTATTGTCCGATGCTCGAAGCGGCCAAGGCCTTCATCGTGCGGACGACGGATTGGAGATCTCCGGCACTGCTGATTTTTCGGCGCAGACTCGCCGTAGTCTCGCTCATGATGTTTCCTCGGGTTTAGGCGTATCATCGCCTTATACGTTGAACTTGCCGCCGGGTGTGGATCTCCCGGTTTATCAGTCACTATTCAACGATTATTATCAATAGATATCAATGCTTCTCGCGCAGAACCATTTGTGATAGACGATCCAGGTCTGCGTCCGTTACCGTTGGAAGAAAGCGTTTTCGATAAAGCTCGTCGTGTACGATATTTACAATGGCAACCAGGGGTGCGGCGATCAAAACCCCCAGCACCCCGAAGGCGGCGACGCATAAGAGCATGGAAAAGATCACCGCCACCGAATGGAGCTTCATGCTACGCGCCATGATCAGGGGGCAGATTATATTGTTTTCTAAGACCTGCACGGCGAGGTAGGCGAGCAAAACCCAGAATGGCGTTATGCCGCCTTCGCCCATAGCGAACAAGAGGGCAGGTACCGCGCTCAGAATGGGCCCTAGGTAGGGAATCGCTTCGAAGAATCCCGCGATCACCCCCAGCACCAAGGCATCCCAAAATCCGAAGAAGAGCCACATGAGGAGAAACACCAACACGCCGACTGACAGCATCGCCAGCAGTGTCGCAAATGCCCAAGTGGGAACAAATCTTCCAACCCGTTGCAGGATGATCAAGGTCTGTTCATGGTGGCGCTCAGGTACAATCAAAAAAAAGGTGCTGAAAATCGGGCGTGGATTCATTAGCGTAAAGATTACGCCGAAGAAGATCGTCGCCAGTACGATCAGCACCTGAGCCGTGTTGAACGCAACCACTGTGAAGCTGCCGACCACACCCTGAATCATCTGGCTTAGCCTAGAACGAATAGATTCCGATTCTTTCCTAGTTTTTGGCGAAACCGGTTGAGAGGTTTGTCGAGCGGCTTCGGGTTTGACCTCATCTGTCGCAGTCCGGGCAATTTCAGTGGTGACTTCTGTCTGGAGTTTTTCCTCGGAAAGCACTGCTTGTTGCTCCATTTTGATCAGGGGCTTTTGGAGACGTTCCCAGTAAGAGGGTAACCGTTCCGAGAGCTTGGTGATAGCGTTATTCATCGGCCCAAAGAAAGCCCAGCCCGTCAAGGCAATTACCACAACTAATGCCGACACGATCAGCCCGGTCGCGCTTTTTCTTCCGGCCTTCAAAGCCCGCATCCGTGAGATCACCGGATTGACTGCGAGCGAGATCAACACAATCATCAGAAACGAAAACAGAATAGGAGACAGCAGCGAGAATGTTTGGATGAACGCAAACAGCACCGCTCCCGGTATTAAATAGGAAAGGAACGAGCGCGGCCTTTCTTCTATTTTTTGATTGTTTGGCATGTTTTTTTCCATTGTTATCCTGTCACCCGATTTGTCAGTCAAAATTCAACGGTTAATATCCATAAAATAGGACCAAGCCCCAGATTATGAAGTGCTGACAGACTCAGTATGCTCCAGAACTACCCGGTACGCATCCATCCCGCGACTGCGAAATGCCTCAGCTGATCCCCAGAGATACAGTCGAAAACGACGATAAAGCATGTCTCCCCAGCGGTTGATAATTTCATCACGGGCGGCTTCCAGGTTCTCAGCCCATGCTTTGCAGGTGAGGTAGTAATTTCGCCGGTCGTTATAGACCTCCAACACCTCCCACGGGCTTTTCGCCACTTCGGCCAGGAACGCGTGCAGGCAGAAGTAGGCATGGTCGCCCGGAAAGATGTAACGGGACACGAAAGTGGCTTTGGAATACTTTTCTCGGTAGGCGCTGGCATCAAGATAGACGCGCCCTCCGGGTTTCAGCAACTCTTGTAGATGCCTCAGCACCGCCGAATAGTCGGGCAGATGCTCCATCACCCCAAGAATAACAATGGCATCGTAAGGAGCGGGGGAACTGTGCTCCCAGAAATCCTGGTTAAACACTTTACAGGGAAGCTGCTGCTTTGCTATCAGGTCGGTCAGAAAGATATTGGACTGCTGTGAAATGGTCAGGGAAGTGACCTGAATGCCGCGTCGTCCGGCATGTTCTGTGAAACTGCCCCAGCCACCACCAACATCCAGGACGCAATCTCCCGGTTTCAGCCCGCAGGCATTGATGGCAAAATCAAGTTTGCGTCGTTGGGCGGTTTTCAGGCTCTCGTCGTCCCCTGCGAAAACGGCTTGCGAATAGCAGCGGGTCTGGTCCAGGAACTTGAGATAAAATTCGTTGCTGAAGTCATAGTGTCCTGCAATGGCCTGCCGGTTGCTCCGTACCCGGCCGACAAAGTATGGCGCTATTCGCTGCCACATGGATTGCAGCGGATGGCGGTCGCTCAATAGCCCGCGGAGACTGGCAAACCCCAGCATGTCACCGGCAACATCCAGACTGCCTGCCATGTACGCTTCGCAAATTTTCACCTCATCCAATTTGAGCAGCGCCGCCAGGCCCTGACGATCCTCCACCAGTATCTTGACTGCGGGATCACCTTTTCCCAGACGATAGACTTGCCCGCCCCATAACTGGATCTCAATCGGGAGCCGTAGCTTGTCGGCGATCCGTTTTTGAATCCGCTGGAAGATTCTGTCATAACGCGTTGCCAATGAAACTTCGGAAAATTGTTCCATCCTTATCTCCTTTCAGAAAAGGCCTCTTCCGCAGAATTTGTGGTTAGAGGTCGGTGAACTCCGCGAATTTCGTCCCGTATGGGGACGGGGCAGCCCCGCGACTCTTTTGATAGCGCAACCGCCCGATGGTCTTATTGGCTCAATACCGGTAGATTGCGGCCAGTCCCGACAGCCCCGGCATCTGCTCGGTCGGAATGATCAGGACCTGCCCGGTCGACTTCTGTACCAGTTCGCCCAGATCGTCAAGCAGATCGTCGAATAGGTCATCGACTTGCGGGTGGCTCAGGTTCGCAACTTCGACCCGCCCTGTCAAGCGGTCGAGCCGGCCGGCGATTTGGCGGTCGGCCTCGATCAGCAGCGTAGCGACCCGCCCGGTGACCACAGCCCGTGCAACCTCTGCCAAGTCCTCACTGCCAAGCCCCTTGGATTTCGCCACAGCGAATCCGTCGGTCAGTGCGGCCATCCGCGCCTGATACTGCGGCTTGATGACTTGCCAGGCGCGTTCCCGAAGTTCATCGATCGGCAGGGCATCAGGATTGATAGTGAGTCCTTCTGTCATCAGAAACGGATTATGGCTGATCTGGTGGAAAAGATGATGATACTCCGGCAACGCCGCCAGGATCAACGGCAGACAGGATGTGCGGGAATGGTGTTCGAGCACTGCACGGTCGACGGCTCGAAAAAACCGCTCCGTATCAATTTTCAAGTCGTCCTTTTTACCGCCATGTCCATGGTGCGCCGACGTGCTCGCCTGACCGACACCGCCATAAGAGGCGACGGTCAGATGAGAGTCGGTCAGCTCATCGCCCAGTGCCTCGGTGATTGTCTGCGGGACTCCCGGTGCTGGATCGATCTCGTCGAATGCGTCGCGGTTCCCCTCGAAGAGCTGGATATTGTCAAGGCTCAATCCCAGAACCTGATAGCGGTCGACCGATTGCAGAAAACGACGCAAGGGATTGGTGTGAAAGCTGTCGGCCGCGACGGTTAATTCGACAACCGGCCGCTGAAGCCGGAACACTCGAAACAGGTCCGGCCCGCCCAGCACGGCCAATCCATCCAGCGTAAGGTTCCAGAAGGCATGATCGTCAGCCAGGGCTTCAAACGGTTCCAGAAGGAGCCGGGGCTCGACCCCCGGATACTGTTGCTGGAGCGACATCTTCAGCTCTTTTACAAGATTTCCAAAACGGATTCGGTCCTGTTGATTATCGGGATGATGCCGATGGGTCGGCTGGTAAAGTGAGAGACAGGGCGGCTGGTGAGCCGATGCCAATTCGGCCAATGACTCGATAGTAAGCAAAGTAGTCTTCTGTGTCATTTTCGTTTCTCCTTTTTCGTGATTCAGTCACGACAAAAACTCAAAAATTGCCAAACAGAAATGTAGGAAATGTAAGATCGCCAACATTGAATATCTTCGGTGTCGCTGATATACGGGCGCAGACTCGCCCTGGTCTCGCTCAAGTGTCGCTCAAGACTCCTCCTCGGACGCAGACTGAACCTCCGGTTGGTCTTTCGGCTCCTCCTCCGGTTCCGACACGGGCTGGAATCCTTTGAGCGATTTGCGGGCGATTGCAATGATCGTTGCACGATCTTCGTCGCTCAACTTGTCGGCAGTCTCCAGTCGCTCGCAGACCTCCGCCGGGATATCCGCTGCCGCCTTGCGCACGGCCTGCTCCGCATCCGTCATCCGCTCCGGCGGCACCTTGTCGAACAGCTCGGCGGTTAAGGCCAGCAGCACGGCGATTTGTGCGGGCACGGCCACCGGGGTGAATTCCGGCTGCTTGAGGCAGGCGCGGATTCGCCGTCCATGTTCGATAATCTTGCGGGTATCTTCATCCAGGCGGGCACCGAACCGGGCAAAGGTCTCCAGTTCCTCGAATTGAGCATAAGCAAGCTTAAGGTCGCCCGCCACCGCGCGGAAGGCCGCTCGTTGCGCCTTGCCGCCGACCCGCGAAACGGATTTGCCCACATCAACCGCAGGCAGCACGCCCAATTCAAACAGGGACGGCGAAAGGTAGATCTGCCCGTCCGTGATGGAAATCAGGTTGGTTGGAATGTAGGCGGAGATGTTCTGCGCTTCGGTTTCGATGATGGGCAGGGCAGTGAGCGAGCCGTTGCCGAGTTCCTCGCGCAGATGGGTTGCGCGTTCCAGCAGCCGCGAGTGGATATAAAAGATATCGCCGGGAAAGGCTTCGCGACCGGGCGGACGGCGCAACAGGAGCGAGAGTTCGCGGTAGGCCCGGGCGTGATGGGTGAGATCGTCGTACACTATCAGCACGTCTCGACCCGCTTCCATGAAATGTTCCGCAATGCTGGTCGCGGCGTAAGGAGCGATGTAGGTAAGGCCGGGCGGGTCGTTGCCCTCGGTCACCACAAGGACGGTGTAGTCCATCGCGCCTTTTTCCCGCAGGGTGGCCACGGCCTTGGCCACAGCGGACGCACGCTGGCCGATGGCGCAATACACGCACAACACATTCTGGTCGCGCTGGTTAAGAATGGTGTCAATGGCAATGGTCGTCTTGCCGGTCTGCCGGTCACCCAGAATCAACTCGCGCTGGCCGCGCCCGATGGGAATAAGCGCATCAATGACTTTGAGACCGGATTGAAGCGGCACAGTAACAGGTGCGCGGTCCATGATGGGCGGGGCAGGTCGTTCGATGGGCAGACGTTCCTTGGCGGGCACCGGCCCGTTGCTGTCAAGAGGCCGACCGAGCGGATCAACAACGCGTCCCAGCAATCCTTCACCCACGGCCACGTCCATGACCCGGCCTGTGCGTCGGACTTCATCGCCCGCATGGAGCTGCCAGTATTCGCCGAGCAGGACCACACCCACTTCATCTGCATCCACGTTGAACGCGATGCCCGGCACATCTCCGGGAAACATCACTAATTCATCAAAGCCCACGCCGGGCAGGCCGGACACCTTGGCGATACCGGTGGCGATGCTGGTGATCGTGCCCACCTCACGGGGTATTAGTTGCGGCGTGAAGGCTTCCCGCACCTGACTTATTTGGGCAAACGCGCTGTCGAAAACGTTCTGGAGGCCCTCAGCTTCCTCAGTTTCCATGCTTATCGGTTCCTTCATCCTCAGTTTGTTTTTCTTGTAATAATCCAGATCGCATGAATCAGCCCCGGAATATAGCCCAATAAGGTCAGGAGAATATTGATCCAGAAATGGAGACCGAAACCGACCTGCAAAAAGACCCCTACCGGCGGAATGATGACAGACAGGATGATACGCAAAAAATCCATAGTATTTTCTTCCATGTTATACCCTCGTTATATGATGAAAAGTTACGCGGTTGAACCGCAAGAATGCATTCGATTGGATCGAAACCATGCAATCGGTCGGATCGAAACCATGCATTTGATTGGATCGAAACCATGCATTTGATCGGATCAAAACCATGCTCAACAGCGTAACGCCTCATGGCGTGTTACACTTCGGCTTCCGGTATATCCTTTGCGTGCAGGATGTCATTGACCCCCTTTTCCAGCGATGCCAGATAATCCGCAATGCTCCAGGCCACCTTTTGTCCGTTCGCGGTGAGTTCAATACCGCCGATCAGGTCCGGCTCGGTCTTGAACCGGAGGTGGATGTCAGCCGAAAAGGTTTCGTTGACCGCCTTTTGTATTGCCGCACGCTGCTCGGCAGGCAGATCACCTCCGCTCCGCACAAGCGCAGGCTCGGTCTCGGATGTTTTTTCCAGGGCCTTGGCAAGTCCTGCTTTTGCCTGGTCGTCCATTTTGCGCAAGCGGCGTGTAAACGCCTCGCCCAGGCGTTCTTCCAAACTCGTCCCGGCGAGATCGGTCAGCGTCCGGCGTGCGATGGCAAAAACTTCCTGCTGCGTCCGATGGATGAGTGCCTGATGCAGGTTCTCTTGTTTGTTTCTCAAAGTTTCCTGTTGTGTTGCACGTAAAGCCGCAGCAGCCTGCCGCGCTTCGTCAAGGAGACGATCATGTTCGGCCTGTGCCTCTTCTGTTGCCTTGCTCAACAACGCGGCACGCTGCCGGTCCATTGCCTCATTCTTATCCCGGAACTCGTCGCGTTCCTGTCGGGCCTCGGCCTTTGTCGCGTCGGCATTTGCCAATTCCGTGGCGATCCGCTCTTCCCGCGCATCAATGGCGTGCAGGATGGGCTTGTACAGAAATCGCTTCATCAGCCACACCAGGACAAGAAAGTTGAGTGCCTGCGCACCCACGGTAAACCAATCGATTAACATAGGTCTACTGTCCCGCAGCTTGGGCGATAACGTAATTCCAGAACGGGTTGGCGAAGATCAGAATCATCGAGACCACAAAGCAGTAAATGGCTGTGGATTCGATCATTGCCAGACCGACAAACAGGGTCCGGGTTATCGTGGCCGAGGCGTCGGGCTGCTGTGCCAGCGAACTCAGGGCTGTCGCGACAGCTTTACCTTCAGCCAGGGCAGGCCCCAAGCACCCGAAACCGGTGGTAATGCCGGCAATGACAATGGATGCCACCGCAATAATAGTCATGTCGTACATGGTATCTCCTTTGCTTGTTCTCGTTCATGCTGCAACGGTTTACTGCGCTTTAACCTTGGTCTTGTGGACTTGGGCGGCGGCCGCGATATAGACTGCGGCCAGGATGCTGAAAATGTAGGCCTGCACCATGCCGGTGAGCAGACCGAGCAGCGTCATGACAATGGGAAAGAGGAACGGCGTGATCGTTAACAAAATCGCGATAATCATGGCCCCGCTCATCATGTTGCCGAATAAACGGACGGCCAGGGCCAGTGTCCGTGAAATTTCGCTGATGATGTTAAAAGGCAGTATGATGAACGTCGGCTGCACATAGGATTTGAGAAAACCGCCTATCCCCTGCTCGGCAATGCCGAACAGCGGCACAGCCACAAACACGCACAGCGCAAGTGCCGTCGTGGTCGAGAGCGAACCCGTGGGCGGCTCAAAGCCCGGAATAACGGTGCCGAGGCTGGCTGCGGCGACAAATAGGAAGAGCGTGCCCAGAAAGCCGAGATATGTCCGAGGCTGGGTCAGGCCCACCTCTTTGATTTGCTGCTCAATGCCGGTCACCACGATTTCCAGCAGGTTCTGCCAGCGGGAACGTTTCAGGTCAACGGACAGTTTGTGCGTGATGAGTCGGGCGCCGATGGCCAGCACGAGCATCAGCACCCAGGTAAAGATAATGGTGGCGTTGAGTTTGAAAAAACCGAGTTGCCAGAAAATAATCTCGTCAGGACTGAGTCGCATCGTTGACCTCCTGTGTCTCTGCATCAGATATGCGTGTTGTCGTAAGCCGTGTCACCCGTGTCACCCGTGTCACAATCGGGCGGGCCATGACAAAGCCCAGAAGACACATCAGCAGCCGTTGCCACTGGCCTCCCGCGACAAAGTAAAATCCGGTCAGGGCAAGGCTCATCCGCAGCAGCCAGCTGCTGAAAAACCACAAAGCCGGTCGTGTGGACGAAACTGCCTTTTGCACTGTCCACCACAGTCCGCCGAAGAACATTGCTCCGAGTGCTCCTCCGGCAACCCAGGCCGGTGTCAGCATCAGTGTCAAGGTCAGTGTTTCAGTCATCATTGTCCCCCGTATCCTCCTGTTCCTCGTGCATGGCTTGGTCTTCTTTGGCAATCCAAATCCAGACATTGAAACAGCCGATCACAAGTCCGGCCATTAACAGCGCCAGGGTCCAGGAATACTGGCCCGGATGCCGGTTATCCAACCAAAGACCAAGCACCGCACCAAGTAAGGTCGGCACGGCCACGGACCAGCCGACCAGTCCCATCATGCCCAGGCCGAACCAGACACCCGGTGTGGCGTTACGTTGCGCTTTGAGCTTACGTGCCGCCTTTGTGCCGATTTCCCGACTGAACGCTGTCCCCTCTTGCGCCTGCTTGCTGTCTGATTGTTCACTCATGCTGAAACTCCGCTAAACGGCGGATAAAACCGCTCTCTATTTTCGCCATCACCGAGCGGACGTTCTGCTCTCGTTCGTTGAGGTGCAGAAACTCCCGGTCCACTGCTTCACGCAGTTTGCCGAGGTCTGTTCCGCTTATGGCGTGGCGTACAGAGACGAGCACATCCAGGCCAGTCTTGACCAGTATTCCTTCATCAACAGCCACGTACACTTCGGCCTCCCCTGCATGTTCGTAGATCAGAATCCCCGGCACGAGTGCCGCAACGCAGTCCAGTCGGCGCGGCAGGAGTCCGAACGCGCCCTCAAGGGTCTCCGCAACGATGCGCGAAATGCCAGTTGTGTCGGCAACGATTCGGAACGGCAGAAGAATTTTAAGATTCATGCGTGTCGGCTGCTGCATGTTCGACCTCCGGCGTTGGTTGCGGATCAGATTGCGGATCAGGTTGAGAGTCGGGTTGTAAATCGGCGGCAGGCGGTGGGTCGCCCTGCGTCTCAGTCCGGGACGCAGAGTCGGCTTTCGCTTGCCCCTTTGCTTCGTCAATCGCCCCGATCATGTAGAGGGATCTTTCCGGGGAATCTTTGAATTCATCGCCCAGGATTCGTTCGCAGCCATCCAGCGCATCCTGAAGGCTGACGAGCTTGCCTGTGAGGCCGGTAAACTGCTCGGTCGTGAAAAAGGGCTGGGTGAGAAAACGTTCCAAGCGGCGGGCCCTGGTGACCACGTTGCGGTCCTCCTGCGACAGTTGTTCCAGACCCAGCATGGCAATTATGTCTTTGAGTTCCGCGTATTGGGCAAGCGTCCGCCGGATTTCCCGGGCCAAGTCGTAATGCCGCTGGCCGACGATACCCGGCGTGGTCATTTTGGAACTGGACGCCAGCGGATCAATGGCCGGATAAAGCCCCTCGCCAGCTCGCTTGCGCGAAAGCACGATAGACGCGGAGAGATGGGAAAACGTATGCACCGCAGCCGGGTCGGTCAAATCGTCCGCCGGTACATAGACCGCCTGAATGGAGGTGATGGCCCCGGTGTCGGTGTTGGCGATGCGTTCCTCCAGCCCTGCCAACTCAGTGCCCATTGTGGGTTGATAACCCAGGCGCGATGGCATTTGCCCCATCAGGCCGGACATCTCCATGCCTGCCTGGATAAAGCGGAAAATATTATCGATTAGCAACAGCACGTCCCGATGCTCGTCGTCCCGGAAATACTCGGCCATGGTCAGCGCGGCGTGGCCCACGCGAAACCGGCTGCCCGGCGGCTCATCCATCTGCCCGAACACCATCACCATGTTCTGCAACACGCCCGCTGTTTTCATGTCACGATACAGTTCCTCTCCTTCACGAGACCGTTCGCCGATCCCGCAAAAAATACTGACACCCTTCTGCTGCCCGATCATGTTGTGAATCATTTCAGTGAGCAATATTGTCTTGCCCACGCCTGCCCCGCCGAACAGGCCCGCTTTGCCGCCGCGTTCCAGCGGCACCAACACGTCGATGATCTTGATTCCGGTTTCAAAGATCTCGGACTTGGTGGAACGCTGGGCCAAGGTCGGCGGGGCGCGATGGACAGTGCGCCATTGGATATCTGTCGGTGTTGGTCCGTGGTCGATGGTGTTGCCGAACACGTCGAACATGCGCGAAAGAATGCCCTTGCCGACCGGGGCCTTCAACGGCCCGCCCGTGTCCTCCACCGCCATTCCGCGTGCAAGACCTTGCGTGGGTGTCAGGGCAATTCCGCGCACATGCTGTGCATCCTGCTGCGCCAGCACTTCGATGACGATCTGTTGGTCCGCTCCTGCGCGTAGCACCGAGTAGATCGACGGCAACTGCTTATCAAACCGTACATCCACGACACTGCCGCGTACCGAGACCACTGTGCCGAGATTCGTGGAATGTGCTTGATCCTTCATTTTTACCCCCCTGGTCTCTTGGCTTATTTATGACCGGATTTTTTTTGCGGTGTTCTGGCGTCCGACTTGAGCGACGGCAATCTTTACAATACCGTCTCAGAGCTTTTTGCGAATCTCCTGCAATTCACGGCGGCGTTTGGCGGTGGTCTTAGGATAGGCCATTTCAAGTTCGTTGAACGCATCAAGGATGATTTGAGAAACAATCAGCCGGGCGTTCTTTTTATTGTCGGCAGGAACGACATACCAAGGCGCGGTAGCGGTGCTCGTGGCACTCAGGCACGCCTCATAGGCCTGCCTGTAGAGGGGCCAGCTTTTCCTCTCGCGAACGTCTGCAAGGTTGAACTTCCAGTTTTTGTCCGGTTCATCAATGCGGTCAAGGAAGCGCTTTCGTTGTTCGTCCTTTGACAGGTGGAGAAAGAATTTGATGATCCGCGTGCCGTTGCGGTGGAGATGCTTTTCCAGATCCACAATGGAGCGATACCGGTCTGTCCAGATCGTCTTCCCTTGGGGCAGCTCCTGCGGAAGGTTTTGGCTGCTGAGAATATCGGGATGCACACGGACAACAAGCACCTCTTCATAGTAGGAACGATTGAAGATACCGATCCGTCCGCGTTCCGGCAGACGGCAGGTCGCGCGCCAGAGAAAATCATGTTCCAGCTCGTCGGCACTCGGCTGTTTAAAACTGAAAACCTGACAGCCCTGCGGGTTGACCCCGGACATCACATGCCGGATGGCGCCGTCCTTGCCGGCGGCGTCCATCGCCTGGAAGATCAGCAGCAGCGAGTAGCGATTGGAGGCGTAGTGGAGGCGTTGCAGAGAACTTAACTGATCAATGTGTTGCTCCAGAATTTTGTGATACTTCTTCTTTGACTTGTACAACGGCTTCACCTGCGTCGGCCATTGTTTGAGCTTAACCGACTTCCCCGCAGGAACCCGAAAATCTTTTGCATTGATCTTCATATCAAGTCCTTTATATTTGGTTGATCGTTTGTCGAAGCTGGCTCCGCTACAATCCCCGCCACGTATTTGCTCTTGAAATTCTTTTCACAACCGCGATGATTGAGGGGGCAGCTCCGGCCCATCTTTCATGGTAGCACGGTTACCCCATATTAGCTCTGGATTTCGGTACCAAATGCTTGTTTTTCTTTTGAGGTCGAATTCGCCGACTCCTCCTGGGTTTGTTTCGGTTGCCAACGCTCCTGCAACGCAGGCGACCGGCAATTTACTCAGACCACTGTTTTATTTATGAATGTTAAGGATTTCTTCCTTTTCATCCAGCCAGTCAGAAATTTTCATTTGTTTTTCCTCTCCTTCAGCAATCCAAAACGGTTCAAGGACTCTTTCCGGGTTCCTTTCTATGAAAGTGGTCAGCGAAGCTGATCAAGCCTCCCTTCTTTCATGTTTTGTTGTCCCGGTCGGTTGAGCCGGAATGCAGGGTATACAGAAAACGTCTCTGCGCAACTTTGAAAGCTAATAACTCTTGCCGCCAAGTCCCGCCAGACCAAGCAATAATCGGGCAACGCCATAAGCACTCCAGTTGATGATGCGTCGCCACAGCGGCTGACTGTGCCATGAGTCCTGATCCACTTTCAAGGCCCCATCCTGAATATGCTGACAAAGGCTGATGCGTAATTCTTCGGCAAACTGCGAATCATCGATGATGGCATTGGCTTCGCGGGCTAACAGCAGGCTGAAGGGATCAATATTGGAAGAACCGACCGTGGACCATCGTCTATCAATCACCGCCACCTTGGCATGCATGAAGCTTTTCCGGTAGTCGTATATTTCGACCCCGGCATTGAGAAAGGCTCCGTAAAGTGCATGGGAAGCGTAATGCAACAAGACATATTCCGTGCGTCCCTGTAACAGCAGAATAACCCGTACGCCACGCCCGGCCGCCCGTCGAAGCGCACGCCGAAAATGCTTGCCGGGAAAGAAATACGCGTTGACGATGATGATTTCTTCCTGTGCCCGGTTGATGGCCTCAAGATAGGCATCTTCGATATCGGAACGGTGGCGCAGATTGTCGCGCACCACCAGGGCGGCACGCTGCTTGCCGGAGGGAACGGCTTCGGGTATGGAGTGTGGTCGAGTCCGCCATTCCAACTTGAAATTGAGCAGGGCTATCCTGTTCCACAACCTTTCGTTCTCTTTTGCGAGCATCGCCAGCAAGCGGCCTTCGATGCGCACGGCGTAATCGTAGCGGATCGACGGATCCTCCGGGGAGGAGTTCATGTCGTCAATGATGTTGATGCCTCCGACAAAGCCCAGACGATAGTCGATCATGACCAGCTTGCGGTGCAGTCGCCGCAGACGGTTTCGTCGCAGAGTGAAGGGGGATATCTTCGGGTGGTAAATCAGCACCTGCACCTTGTCGATCAAGAGCTGTCGATGTATAGCGTCGAATATTTTATTTGAGCCGAAGCCGTCCACCAGAACACGCACGGTCACCCCGCGCTTTACGGCCCGCGTCAGAGCCGCCGCCATGCGCCTGCCCGTTTCGTCGTCGGCAAAGATGTAGGTCTCAAGGAAAACGACATGTTGAGCGGTATTGATGGCCTGCTCAAGGGCCAGGAAGTAGGCAGCACCGTTTGTCAGCAACTGGAGACTGTTACCGTTAATAAATTGGGGTTTCATAGCAGTTCAAGCTCCGCATTCAACGTGCTGCCTGCGTACGTGCATTTTAGAGGCCGGAATCTGCCGACTTGTTCAACATCTGCTTCGCGGTCCGGTAGCGCTTTTCCACTTCTTGGCGGTCGTCGTTTTCCGACAGCCCGCCGCGTGCCCCTCGGACGATCATCTTGGCGTGCCGTAACAGTGTGGCCTGGTCCTCCAGCCGATGTGTGAATCCTGCGACCACGGTGATTGTTTCCAGCATGCGGATGGTCACTGCGGCACTAGAGCGGCCATATTGCCGGATCTGGTTGAACGCCGCGTCCGTGAGGTCCGAAAACGTGACGACAGGCATAATGACCCGAAGCTGATCCTGAGAATCACGGCAAAAAGGCAACGGCATGTCTCGACGAACCAAACGACACAGCGCAGAACCCAGGTGATCCACACACATCATTGCCGTGAACGGGTCATTTATTCCGGGGGAGAGGGCACGTACCGCGATTTCGACGAGCTGGTTGACCATGAACTCAATGTCCTGCCTGGACGTTCGCTGGTTACCCAGGACAAAGGCGGCATTGACGCGGTCCGCGAACCGGTCGGACAGCCGCTCTCCCGGCCATATCAGTGCCAGCGGGCAACCGGTCGCGACATAGTGTCCGGGACCCTGCTTCAGTCGAAGAAGGACATCTTCCTCCACGGCCAGAGCGATCAGGGCAGCTGTATCAATGAACTGGATATAGCCGTCCCCGGTCGCGATCAAAGGAGAGGCTTCCTGAGCAAACACGTCCGGGAGAGCGGCATCGGGCGGTTCCGTCGGAATCCGTGTCGCAGCCTGTTCCGCCCCATGTTCCGTCCCCTGTGCGATGTTTTCCGGGAACATCCGCTCTATACCCGCGATCAGCTCGGTTCCGACCACTGCCACGATTTCGTTGGCCTGAATAGAGACGGACACATGATGGATGAAATAGATCAACACCCCCACGCTCACCACTGCGAGCAGTACGCCCAGGGAGGCCGACAGGTGGGGGACGAAGAGGACTTCATCAGCACGGCGGACGGTGCGCAGGACGAGCAGGCAGTAGAGGAAGGTGGCGATAAAGGTGCCGAGGACCGCCTGGGTCGTGGTGTCGCGCATGAAATTGCGAAGCAGACGGGGGCCGAGCTGTGTCGAGGCCAGCGACAGGGTGACCAGGGTCATGGAGAAGACGACACCGGCAAGAGTAATCATGGAAGCGGCAATGCACCCCAGCACGGCGCTTGTCCCCTCGGCTCCGCCGGTAAATGTCCAGCTCCAGTTACGCTGCACCCAGTTTGTCACTGGCGCATCAAGGGCAACGGTCAGAAAGGCCAACGCTATTGCCCCGCCCGCCATGACTGCCGGGAGAAACCAGAAGCTGGAATGAACGCGATCCCATGTTTTGAAAATCTGTGCTCTCATGACGGTTTCACCGTATCCTCTCCAAAATCCAGGGTTATAGGATATTTTCAGGCAGAATTTGAAGCAGTATGCTGAGATAATGGATGCCAAGGAGGGCTTTCGTACTTTTGGCTCATACGGTCATGAATGAGTCTGTTGATGAACCCATCCATATACTCAGAATCAACTTAACTATTTTAAATAATGTTATTTATTTGTAAAAAAGCTTGACGGTGTAGCAGGTGACATGTCGGAATCCGCCGACTCCTCCCGTGCCTGTTTCGGTTGCCAACGCTCCTGCAGCGCGGGTATATTCTTGCTATGTGTGAGAATCACAACTTCGTCGCCTGTTCGAAATGTTGTCTCTTCATCGGCGTGTGCAAACGTGCCGTCACGGTAATAGCAGATGGCCTTGGCTGCGGCAGGCAATTTCAGATCTTTGGCCGCGACCGCATCTTCCTCTTCGGCAATCAGAATGAAGAATCGGGCCTCGTCCTTGATGACCGTGGAGAGTTCGATATTTTCGCCGCCGCCCACCATATCCACCAGATAACGGCTGATTGTGCGGGAGGGAATGATTGTGTCCTTCAGACCCAACTCATGGCAGATGCCCTCGAACTGCGGATCACCGATGCTCGTCACGACTCGCTTGAATCCGAGAGAACGACCGACAAGGCTGGCAATGAGGTTGGCCTGATCGCTGTCGGTCAGGCAGAACAGGAAGTCGGTCTGTTCAGGATTCACTTCGCGCAGGATGTCGGGCTGGCTGCCGTCACCCTGCAGGAAACTGCAATCCATCTCTTCGGACAATTCATCAATCTTGGCCTTATCGGTCTCGATGATAATGACTTCGTGGCCCTTCTTGACGAGTGCCCGAGCGGTTTCAATGCTGACTTCGCCGGCTCCGATAAACACAGTTCTCATGTTTCCGCCATTTTTCTGCCAAACCACGTTCCCGGATATAACAGCACCAACCACGCCATGATTTCCAGTCTTCCCATCAGCATGTCAACGCATAAAATTCCCTTGAGCAATGGGGGCAAAGCCGCACTTGTCAGTCCTGCGGACAGCCCCGCCGTTCCTGTTGCCGAAACCACTTCAAACAGCGAGTCCAGCGGGCTGTAAGCCCATTGCCACAAAGGGCAGCCAGGACAGCGCGACTATGGTGACGAACAGCACGATCAGCAGCAGGGCCGCGCGGATCTCTTCGTCCTGTAACCGGCGGCCTGCCAGCCGGGGTTGGATGACCGCGTGTTTCGGCAGACAGGTCCGCAGGATGATCAGGCGCAACACGCTCGCCGCGATCAACAGCCGCAACAGTTTGAATCCGCCTGCGATCGATCCTGCACCGCCTCCCGCAAGCATCGAGAAAATCAGGATCAGCTTCGAACCCGCATCAAGTTGCTCGCACGGCATTGAGGAAAATCCGGCCGTGCTCTGGGCGGAAAGGGCGAGCAGGGGCGCGTGGCGGAATACCTGCGGCCATGCCATGCCGGCACTCAGCCGCATGGAGGCTCCAACCGCCAGCGCAACGATCAGGGAAGCGATGAGGACGGCCCGGAGTTGCAGGAAATCCACGGCAACCCGTTGCTTTTCCTTGAACATGCGGTAATAGAGGGCCAGCGGGATTGCACCGGCGAGGCAGATAAGGCTAATCCACATCTGGGCGGGCCAATCGAACATCGCAAGGCTGCCGTCATGCGGGGCAAAGCCCCCGGTCGAGATTGCCGCGAATGTATACAGCACTGCATCGAATAACCCGATTCCTGCGAACAGGGAGCCGATGATGCCCAAGGCGGTTAAAACGCCATAGACGACCAAGGCCCGCCGTGCGTGTGCCCATATGCCGCCGATCAGGTCGTCGCTTTCCGCCTCTGTGACAGCCAGGCCCTTTGCCACCAGACCCGGCTGCATAACGAGTGCCAGGGAGAGGACAACGACACCCAGTCCCCCGTACCACTGCATCCAGGCCCGGGCAAAAAGAAAGGTCTGCGGCGCGTTAACGAGCGTCGCCTTTGTACTCAGTCCCGTGGTTGTCACGCCGGAAACGGCTTCGAAGAGGGCATCCGGAAACGTTAATCCTGAACCCATCATCGGGTAGGACATCACAAGCGGGGTAAAGAGAAACATCAGCGTGACCAGCACCATGCCTTCATTGGCCTGTACCCTGGCAGGAGCCTTCAGCCGGGCCAAGCCACCTCCCAAGGCTGCCAGCCCGCCGATCACAACGCTATACCGCAGACTGATGGGTATGTCGCCGAAGATCAGCGACACTGCCAACGGCACCAGCGTCAGCGCGGCAAGCACAAGACATAGTTGACCGAAATACTTGAAGACCACGCGCAGTCGGACCGCATACCTGAGTTCTGTTGCCTGTTGAGCCATAAACGAATCCTTCTCCTTTACGCCAAGGAGGCAGGCGATCAGATTTCAGTGTCGTCCGGCAGCACGGCTTATGAACAGTACGGCTATGTCGTCTGATATTGTAAAGATACCACTTGGCATGTTTTTCTCCTTGGATTTCCTTGGTTACTCCTATGAGTGCTAAAGCTCTGCATCAGCCGCCAAGTTGCCAGGGAATTTGGGTGCGGCTCTTCTAGTTTAATATTAACATTCTGATATCATAACAATAGTCACATTAAAATTGTATAGATTCACTTGAACTACTCGCCTTTTAAGAGGGTAAAAATATACCTCATATTTACCACCACATTAAAAGGATCAATTCAAGCGAAAACATCTTAAGTGAAATAAAGAACTGACACTTTTTCAAGATGATAGTCACTCTTTAAAAGAGCCGCACCCATCAACTTTACGTAACTTTTGTTAGAATAATTTTGGTCGGGTACTTACATCTCTTTAACTGGACTACAAATATTTCCTCAGAATGGCTTCTTTTTGAGCAGGAATATCGTTGATTGTCGCTTCCATTTTAGCGATTTGGTTTTCGATTTTTTCTATCTTTTTGACGATTTTCTGTTGTTCGTTGAATGAAGGCGTTTGGATAATTACCTTATTCAAATTTTGCACAGATAGACCAGGTTGAGCTATTCCCGTTGCATATTGATTAAGATTCGACTCTCTCAGCTTATAGTATAGCCAAGTCACATCTGTGTCTAAAAGTGAAGTTACTACAACAGCGTGTTCGGTTGCGTGGAATTTTCCATTAACAAAACAGACATTACCACATAATGCCCCCTGTCTTCCAATAAGGGGGTATTTACCTTCGTGGGTAAAAGTTTCTGTATAACCGCGTTGTCCATTTCCACCGTAACAAGGATAGCGGTCATCAGCATCTTGATCAAAGATATCGTGTGCCGATACAAACTTACCTGCCTTCATAGAACATATTTCAGCAAGTGGCTTTGAAGCACCTTTTGCCATGTTTATTTCAGATATGATTTTGTTTTGAGCTTCCTCAACACTCTCTTTCGCCTTCTTTTCCTGATCCTCAAGGCCAGCGATTTCTGCAA
The DNA here is from genome assembly GCF_052785085.1 of Candidatus Electrothrix sp. NCBI lineage: Bacteria > Pseudomonadati > Thermodesulfobacteriota > Desulfobulbia > Desulfobulbales > Desulfobulbaceae > Candidatus Electrothrix > Candidatus Electrothrix sp. The sequence continues at coordinate 22,361 of NZ_JALAAI010000008.1, read as the reverse complement.
CGATCTTCTCCTGAATGTCTTTAGTTGGCACAGGGACTGAGAATCTAAGAATTTCATCTTTATCACCGCGTGGCATCTTAATCCCTTGTTTACCAGACATAACATAGTCAAAAAAATGATCCGTGCTTAAGATATTAAAGAGATATTTAGGTAGTATTTGATCTGGATTTAAGCTCCGAAATACTAAAACATCATTGGAACAACCTCCAGCTTTGTTGGCAAACCAGATTTTTTTAAGATAGGGGCGAATATTTGACAATAAGATGTCGTCGGTCTGATATTTTGTAACTCTGGAAATACTTGGAACTCCCTTAAAATCAACAAGTCCATTTCTGTTTTGTTGCAAATTATCGGTAGTAACATAATCGGACAGCTGAATATCAGACGATGGTATTTTTTCTGTAACATAAGGAGCAATCTTACCAAGTCTTTCAGTGTCCCATCGTGTTTCTAACTTAATTTTTTTTTCAGCGGACAAACTCAAGGACTTGTCAAACTCCGCACGACCAAGATTTAACATATCGACTAAATCAACACGACGAACATTCTCTTTCAGGCTCTTATCAATATCTCTCGAATAGTTGCCAGCAAAAGCATCGTAAATGTATGTACTTGCTTTTTCTTTATTGTCAAAGCAGTCTGCATCATAGAGTTTGGTACACTCGTCAATTGATTTTCCCCGCTGAATCGGGTGAATACCTTCACTGCCACGACGGTTGCTGAACTCATATCCAAGAAACGCTTTTTCCGCTTTCTTCTCACCGGACTTTACAAGAACAGTCTGCTGACCGTAGGTAAGAATAAAGTAAACCAGCTTCTCTTTTTCACGCTGAATTATTTCATTGAGAAGAGCCGTGTCGCTCAGATTGATTTTCTGGTTATACTCTTGGAAAATCTCGTGTGCTTTTACTGCATCAATAGGAGCTTTTTGAAAAAGAGTACGGTAGTCATCAAAGGTTAGCCCTTCCCACACTTGGGCAACATACTTTGCAACAGGTTTTTCAATACCATTGACTGTAATATCCTGAAGGGTGGTGGCAAAATTGTTTACACAGTTTTCAATATCTTTGGCTAAACGATTTTTACGACGACGGAGAAAGAGCGTTACCGTATTTGTATTTGTTGCCATAAAGGTATTTGAACCGAGTTCGGCAATAGCGATGACCTCAAAACAGCGAAGAATAATTTCACGGGTTTTAGTGTAGATACCACCATTGCTGAGAATAGAACTCGGCAGAATAATTCCCGCTACACCGTTATCTTTAAGAAGCTGTTTGGTACGCTCAATAAAGAGACACTCAATTTCACTACTCTGATCAGTGAGCTTGTTGTAAAGTTCAAAATCTTTTTCGTTGTAATATTTGCGGGCGTTGTTACGAAATGCTGAAACAGAGTAGGGTGGATTAGAGACAACGATATCAAACTGGCGGTTATCCTGCGAATTATCAGAGTCAACAACTTTGAGTTTTCGATTATACTCTTTTGTTTTTTTGAAATTCCCAAGCCCGTCACTGTGAACTACATTTGCGATTCCATCACCGTGAAGATAACAGCCAACCTTACCGACTTTAACCAGACGATAATCTTTTTCGATGCCATGGATGTATTGATTTGCCCACTCAAAATGGTCTGTTTTCCACGATTTCAGTTTTCTGCTGGTATCTGAAATATAGTCATCTGGTTCAGATGCGTTAATAAGCTCCTGAATAATGTGCATAGACTCCGTAAGGAAGTGTCCACTACCAGCAGCATAGTCAATAAGCGTCGGAAGAAGATTGTTTTTTTCACCAGCTTCAAGTTTCTGTTTGACGATTGTGTCAATAGGAAGACTGCGAATAACAAACTGAGCAACGGGTACGGGAGTGAAGAATTGCCCTGATTCCTGTTTAAGTCCTGTAGTAAGAAGCAGTTCAAAAAAATCACTGAGGTACTGCTGTTTTTTCGTATAGCGAATTTTGTAGTTTTGAAGGAGTTCCACAACCTCTTTTACAACTTTTCCGTTATCTTCAAATGAGTCGTGGTCGAATACCTCTTTAATTGCAAATTCGTTGTTTTTCTCAAGACGAAGACGGGTAAACTCTTTCAGTAGAGCATCTTTCACAGAAGCATCAATGTCATTTCCGAATTTGTCATCAAAGTTTTTTTCAGAAAAGTCGGTAACCCTTTTGTCAAGAAACTCCTGCATTCCTTTTGTGTAAAGATCGGTGAGTCTTTTTTGGAAAATTACATTATTGTCAACACCTTCTATCCACTGGAATTTGAGTTCGTCGTTTGGCTTTGTGGATTTTTCATCATAGATTTTGCAGAGAAAGAGCGTAAAGATCTTATTAAATGCGTTTGGCTTGTCCGACACAACATTGTGACGAAGGATTTCAAGAAAGCGATTGAAAATCTTACTGCTGTCTTCCTGCGTAATGTTTTTGAGGTGTTTAGGAGTGAGCGCCTTACTCTTAAAGTGATACGGTGCAATACCTTCTTCAAGAATTCCGTTGTTCTTGGTGAGCTTATTCCAGATATCGTAAAGATCTTTTACATTGTCTGTCTGGCGATAATCGTCTTCAATTTTGATAATTTCGTTGGAGTAAGAAACAGTGTTGTCTTTGAAAGATGACGCATACACCATCAGATAATCGGAAGAACTGTCCTGCTGAAAGTAGCTGAAAAGCTGTCCGCCGTCTTTGTTAAGCTTCTTCAACTCTTTTTCATACTCTATCCCATCGGTTTTACATTCAATCATCAAGAATGAACTGCCATCTTCACGGGTGACAAGAATATCAAGATAGATATTAGAACCTCGTCCAACAGGATATGATTTTTCGAGGATGATGTGCTGTGGCTGGTAGCCCTGTTCGAGGAGACGATTCACACACTCAAAGACTACCCAGCTTTCAGGTTGTGAGAAATTCAGGGTAGTTTCACGCTCTGCACGAATGAGTTCGCCGTAGTTGAACCTTTCGTTTTTAAAGTCAACTTCAAGTGCGTAGTTGTCAGCTTTGGAGTATTTCTTTTCAAAAACTCCCGTGGTTCCATTCTTAGGTGTGAAACCTATCGCTTTTACTAATTTTTTATGATTCATCGGTTCCCTCTTTCATCGTTCCAAGATACTGTCCTATAGCCTCACGAACAACCTATGCAATGGAGGCTTTCTTATTATCTGCTATTTTTTTAAGTTTAAGTACTCGTGCAAAGATGGGTCCATTATACTACTCAGGTTGTTCCCTAATTCGCCAGAGAAAGAAAAGAAGGGCAAAAGCGATCCCGATCAATAACATTTTAATATAAATATTATTTTTCAAAAAGAAGAGTGATATTGAAAAAACAATAATAATCAAAAAAGACGCTTTATATTTTATTTTTCGTGATAAGGTTCTTGTTTCTTCCCATTCTCGGATAATCGGGCCAAACCATCTATTATTTAAGAGCATCTGGTGAAACCTTGGCGAACTTTTCACAAAAAGTGCAGAGGCGATAAGTAAAAACGGTGTGGTTGGAAGCAGAGGAAGCAGTATACCTATTATCCCAAGGAGAACAAAGAACCAACCGAGAAGAATGAACAGATGTATTTTGAAAAAGCTTTTCAGATCTGAAAATATTGCACGCATCAGAATGTCACGTTGTATCGCATGGGCTGATTAACTGTACTGGCTTTTGTGTCCTTGTACTCCCGGAAGCCCTGCAAAACATCGGCAAAAGTCCTGGGGCTGTATTTCTCGAAACCGGCATCGTCCACAAAGGCGAAATCATATTGGGCTTGCGACTGCGCCTTGTTGACATCCTCGCACCATTGCCGCAAACGTGCCATCTTCGGCGGCACGTCCAGATCTGCCTGCCCCTTGGTTTCAACGACCACCATGCGCCCATCCTGCAACCGCACGATGAAATCTGGATAGTAGTTCGAGATGTCGCCGTCCGCCTTGACATAATCCAACTTGAAATGCACCGCAAGATAGTTCTTGGCATAGGCGGCCACGTCCGGGCATTGTTCAAGGAAAGCAGCAAACTCCAGCTCAAACTGACTGTCACCAATCAGTCGGTTGAACACGGATTTCTGGGGAATTATGTAGCTCTGGTCTTTTACAACAAAAGGCCTGGTCGTGCGCAGCTTGGTAGAGCTTGAACTCCACGGAAATCCATAATGCGAACTCAAAGGCGATGTCCCGATGGGCAAAGGTGCCTCCATAGCGGCCTGCTTTGGAGACGATGCCCTTGGCGTTGGTGCGGGTAATCCATTGTTTCGGGGTCAAGGTAAAGCTATTCAACCCAGCCTGCATTTTAAACCCGTCGAATTCGACGGAATTAAAAATGGGGTTGTGGATCCCTTCTCATATTCCCAGTAATTACAGCGCATTCAGGTTGCGCACTCAATTCTGGATAATGTAGTCGCCCCGCTCCACATCCCAGTGGCGGACGATGGTCTGGTTTATTGATTTGTTAGCTGTTTTTTTGTAAAAAATTATCTACTATTTTATATTGGTTCTCGTTAAGAGTTGATTTACTATGTTTCAGACATAAAGATTTCCATAGCATCTGTTTATTATGAATACCATTGCTTGTGTCAATCCCCCAATAATGTTTGATATCGTTATTTTGTATAGATATTATCTCAGTTAATATTTCATTTAGATTATGGAATATATGTTCAAATATACGAGGGAATTTTGCAGCACCAAAATTGATTTTACCTCCAGCACTAAAGGTATCTCTCAAGGCGTGATTAACAATTCCAAAACGTGAAACTAACCAAGTGGCTAAACGAGTATATTTTTTAGAATCACCCCCTAAAAGACTTGGGAAATATGCTAACGCAATAACTCTTAATTTGTCTTTTTCTTTGGGAGGCAGATTCCCCCAAAGCTTTACACTTACGTCACGTACATTCTCTTCGTTGTTATCTATCCACCATAAATCATCACCTTCTTTGAGGTTAGATCTGAAATAATCTTTAATTGGATCAAATGGATTTGATAAATTTCTAAGTGTATTGTATTCAATGCCTACTTTTGCAAAAATAGATTCGCCAATACCAATATCCATGTCTATTAAATAACGTGGGGAGTGCGTAATTGCGACATCGTATAGGCATTCATCATATTTACGGCATCTAAACTCGATAGGGTTTGACAATTTCCCAAAAAGAAGATGTATGTTTTCAACATGTTCAATTCTCGTTCCTTCAAAAATACTACTTCCTACAGATTTCCATTTATTGTCTTTTGTTGTTTTTATCTCAAGACCATATGCTTTGCTCTGATTTACATAAGCAACAATATCTGGAAATTTTTGCCCTGAAACCAACTCAATATTATTTTTGAATACAGTTTTTTGGGCTTTTACATTCAATATTTCATAAACGTCTTTCTCAAGATGTGTTCCACCTCTTGCAAGGTAATACTGATTTCTTGCAAGTGCATCTTTTTGCAAATGTTCAACAGATGATTGTAACAATTGTTTAAAAACTTTGTAATCACTATTGTGGGCTATGATCATGAGATTACACCTCATATTATTGTTTAGTTTTTAAAAATTTTTGCATACCTTTAGCCAAATGCCAAGCTAAAACGGGCGGAACAGCATTACCGATTTGCTTGTATGCACTGGATGTAGATGGGCAAAAAATAAAATTGTCAGGAAATGATTGTATTCTTGCCGCCTCGCGTGCTGATAGTCTTCGCTTTCCATTCCAGTGAAACTCAATATTTCCATGATGTTCTGCCCTCATAGTTGGCCCTGGCTTGTCAGAAATGACTGAATTATTTCCCTGTCCTTTGTTTTTTTTGGCTTTCGACCAGTAGTGATTATCTGTTTCTCCTTCCTCTTTACTTTCCAGATCACCTATTGCAGTTTTTAAATCCATCCAATTTTTATTTTCTGGCAGGTAGTCTGAAAATGAAAATTTTGGTAGAATATCCTTTCTACTGCCAATAATTATAACCCTTTCACGTTTTTGGGGTACTTCAAAATCAGCCGCCAATAAAAGTTTACAAGACACATGATACCCTAATCTTTTAAAATCACTTGTTATTTTATCTATTACAGTCCCATTATTAATTGTGAGTAATCCTTTAACATTCTCTGCCAGAAATACTTTTGGTTTAGTTTGTGAGATAACTTCGCACATGGCCTCGTACAGGGTTCCTCTTTCACTATTAAAACCTTTTCTTTTACCTGCATGACTAAAATCCTGGCATGGGAAACCACCAAGGACAATATCTGCTTCTAAAGGAACTGGAGCATCAAACAACCCAATATATTTATTGGCAAGTAAATCTCTAATATCAGCACAAACGATATGATGCTTGAAATTTTTCAGATAAGTTAGACATGCATTTTTTTCAATGTCGTTTGCCCATATGATATCAAAATTGTTAGCTGGATAGTTTTTGTTCAGAAAAGTAAACCCACCCAAAAAACCCAAATCTAAACCACCACAGCCGCTGAATAATGAAATTACAGTATATCTTTTCATTTTAACTCACCGATTGCTCAATAAAAAATGCATAAAATTAATTAAAATTAATATTTATTAATATAAATCAAAAAGTTATAAAGAAAAACCAAAATATAAAATACCGATACTTTTCCGGTAACTCCTTGCCCGCTTCCAGATATCGAACGATCTCCTGTTTTTCCTGATCAGTCAATTTCAGCATGTATTGTCCTTATCTGTATTCATGATGCCGCTCCCTCGGACATTGGGAATATATAATGGGCTGGTCAGCCTTGTAAAATGCGGATTCCGCACCAACAGGATATTTTCTGGTTCTCAAAGTCCGGCCTGGGACCCCTTATTGTTGAAGCTCTACTTCCTTGGATAAAGCCAAGCTTCACGATGTCTTAGGAAAGAATTTCTTTGTCAGGAGGAAACAACCTTCTCCTGATAACTGAGAACCTATTATCAGAAGTAAACAACCTTGTGTTGATAACAAATAACCTTCTCTTGATAGCTACGAACCTTCTGTTTGTAGCAAACAACCTTTTATTTATAACCAACAACCTTCTGTTGGTAGCTGCGAACCTTCTGTTTGTAACAAACAACCTTTTATTTATAACCAACAACCTTCTGTAAATAAACCACACCCCTTGCTTAATTCAATCACAAAGAAGCAAAAATACTCACAAACAGAATAAGATAAATATTGCGGAGCTTCACGGTGTCTTAGGGGAGTCAGCAGAAATATCTTGCCCATTATGCTGGGCATCACAGGGGCGAAACTATGTGTTCGCCCTGGTATACCGGGCAGACACGCAGGTCTGCCCCTACAGCCCTCAAGCGAGGGCGGAATATTTATTTTCTGCTACCCCCCCGGAAAACCTCCTTATTCGTTATGCATATAAATCAAGGTCTCCTGTCAACACATTGAACTCCTGGCAATCTCTTAATTTTTCAAAATTCGATTCTGATGCCAACTCGTCTTTCAGTGCAGCTGAAAGCTCCAGTGCTTTCTTTATATCTGCCAAAGCCTCATTAACAAGATCCAGTTTCGCCTCTGCACAAGCTTTCTGCCAATACGCCATAGCATATTCGCTGTCGTTCTGCAGGGCCTGATTGACTAACGATAACGCCCTGGAATCTTCACCAATATCTAAAAGTGTATCTGCCTTGTAGGTTAATGCCTCAACGTCACCAGGATAGATCTCTAAAATCTGGTCGTAAATCTTTATTTTTTCCTGGTCATTTATTTCAAGGCCAGCTCTCATCCATAATGAATGAACAAGAGTGCTATTAGAAATATCTTGCTGGGCCGCTACAATTTGTTCAGAACGTTTTTTTAGCGCAGCTTCCATATTGTTGAGCCTGTTTTCATATTCTGCAGTAAGCTCTTCCACCCTTTTTCCTGTTATTAATTCAACATTTTCTTTTATGTCTCTCAATGATTTCCAGCCCACCAGAACCAACAGAGAGGCTGTTGCTGTGATGATGTAAAAGATATTATTTGTTGTATCTGTTGTATATCTGATTGCTCTATCCGAGGCTTCCAGTTTTGCAGCAACTACCTTTTCCGTCACCTCCGCTTTCATCGCCTGCTGATCCTGCCGCAGCTGCTTGAGCTCATCAAGAATATATCGTTCGATAAAGGGTTTGTATAATGGTTCCTTTATCGTTTCTGCTTCAGTAGTTGAGGCATGAACCTGAAACAGGCCACTGCAAATAATTATCAGGAACAATAAAGTAATTGATCGAATGCGTAATACCAACATAGTAAATGTGCTCTCTCTTCTTGTATAAAACGGAGCTTCACAATGTCTGTACCAAAGCAGAGCGTGGGCACGAGTACAGAGTTTCACCCCTGAGCCTTCAGGCGGTGCGGAAACCGCACCCTATCAGATTCCCTCTCCATCAGGCAACCATCTTCCAGACCATCCTGTACAGGGTCACAAGACCGTTCAGAAAACCCTGCTTGGTCTTCTTGCCCTTGGAGTACTCAGTATAGCGGGTATGCACCGGAACCTCGGTAAAACGGAGGCGATTATTTTTAATCTCCCGGATGACCTTGCTGTCGTATTCATATTTATCTGCCTTGGTGTCAATAATCAGGGCTGCATAGCGGGAGTAAGCCCGAAAACCGGACTGGCTGTCTGAAACCAATAAGCCGTAGAAAAGCCAGGTAAAAAAGTTTCCTACATTATTGGCAAGTACTTTGATCTTGGGCATCTCCTCCCGCTGGAGGAGACGGGAACCCAGCACCACATCACTCTTCCCTTCAAGGATCGGGGTAATCAACGGCCTGATATCTGCCGGATCATGCTGGCCATCACCATCCATGGTCACCACAACATCTGCATCCAACAGATTGGCCGCCATAATACCGGTCTTGACCGCAGCTCCTTTGCCGCGATTCACCTTGAGGCGTAGAGCCAGTGCGTCATGGGCAGAGGCCACGCACCAGCTCTCATCCTTGCTGCCATCGTCAACCACAACAATATGTTGGAAACCGTGGGCACGTACATCCTCAATAACCTGGCCAACAACCCTGGCCTCATTATAGACCGGAATAACAATAACTGTATTCATCTACGATCAGTACAGTTAATATTTCACCCGGACCCGCCAGGTCAGAGTGGTACTGGATTTTGGTTCCACCGTGATCTGCCAGACCGCAGCACTGGAACTCTCCTTGTCATGCGGGGCAGACTCCTCAATGATCTCCCAATCTCCAGGCATTGGTTCCTGTACCCGCACAGTCACGGCCTCTTCCTTGGCATTTTTCAGAATAATTTCATAGGCTGTTTCAAAGGCATAGTTATAACGGCTGAAACCAGAGAGCTTTTTAAAGTCTGTCTGCTTTTTATCTGCGGTCACATCAAAGGCATCGCCCAGTTTCAAACGAATGGTCTCATTTTCCGGGGTATGGTCGATCCGATCCTCACCAACAAATTGGAGGCTGCCAGAGCTGTCTTTTTTATAGACCCGCATAATTCCAGCAGGTAAGGGCTGACCAATGCCTGCTTCTTTGGAGTTTTTCAACTCAACAAAAACCCCGACCTTGATTTTCTTTCCCAGGTCTCCGACTCGGCTGCTGTAGTAATAATTCTGACCATTGAGAAGAAACTCTTTCTTGACCTGGACGCCATTGGCCTGCATCAAAGCGACCTGCTTGGACTGTTTCTCCTTAATGGTGGTGGGCCGGTTCAGGGTGTAGAGATGGTATTCAAACATGGATTCTTCAGCCATGCCACCCAATGATTCCTCATCCAGTGCAGCCTCCATCCTCATCACCGCCCTGGGCTGCGGTCGTTCTTTTACCTGGTTCACATCACCAGCCACAAGCTTGAGTTGCGCATTTTCATAGGTTGCACCGCTTTCATTGTTCAGGGTGACCCAGCCGTTAAGATCAAGGGTGGTATCGTCCTCCCCCAGTTCGGCAACATAATCAGCCTTCCAGGAAAGCCCACCGGTCAGATAACTGAGAACCACTGGCTGCGGCTCCCCGGCCTTGCTTTTCACCAGCATGGTCAGGGTTGGACGGTCACGCAGATTTTCCGGCACAGAGGGAAAGATCAAACGTCCTGGAATGCCGGACTCAATGTGATCCCCCACCCGAAGTACAGTACCGCTTCCGTTACTCAGGACAAAGGCTTCCTGCTCAGTCTCTTCACCCGTGGTGGGATGGGTTTTGACAAGGGTTACTGTTTGGCCTACATATTTCTTCAATAAAGATTGCGGAGAGAGCAGGTCATACTCAAAATTTTGCTCCAACACCTCAAGGCCTGGTGCTGCCAGAAGAGCTGTCTGGGGACGAATTTTTGCGCTGACTTCACGAAAGGCCAGGGTGTGCAGGCCAGGCTCCACCCCTAACTTACGGGCATCACGAACCAAGGCGAGATCCTGATTATAGATAGTGACAGCAACAGAAGTTTGATCATTAAGGGTGGAAACGATTTCTCTGGTATTTTTTTCAGGCATGGCAGAAACTGTGGATAAAGGGAGCAGAACAAGCAGACAAAGACATATGGTATGAAACATAAGCATCTCCTGATAAAAGGGATTAATATTGAAAAGGGACTTGAAAGCAGAGAACTAATACTGTAAAAATATTCTTTCTCTTTGTATATTGCTCTTTACTGAACCACAGATTACGCTGAAATTACACAGGTGTCAATCGAACAGTTCAGACGATTCCTGGAATGTCAACAACTGGTTGAGTGTATTTTTTTTTAAACAGCTCCCATCTCGGCTCTCTTGCCCGAGACAATACAACATAAAGCATGAAAGGCGGTTGATGATTCCAGGGAGTACGTCCGTACTTTTATATAACTCTTATCCTGCCCCTTGGGGAGAGATAACAACAAAATGAATGTTGACAGGGCAACCCGGATTACCCCCGCACTTTCATATAAATAAACAATATAATGTATCTTCAGCACTTTGGCCTTGAATCTTTTCCGTTCACCCGCCAACCCAATCCCGATGTGTTTTTTACTCAGGCCGGACGAAAAAATATTCTGCAAGCCCTGCGTCATGACCTTCAGCAAGGGCATGCTGCCATGCTTCTTACCGGGCCACAAGGGGCTGGTAAAACCATTTTCTGTCAATTGATTCGCCATCGCCTGAAGGGCAGTTCATGCAAGGTTGTTTTTCTAAATAATCCAGTTGGCTCCTTTGAGGCTCTGCTCAAACAGATTTGTGAGCAATTAGGCATGACCTCAACAACAGATACAGGGCAGGATATTACAGCAACCTTACAGACGTTACAAACCTTACTGCAAAAACAAAAAGATCAGGGACGACGGGTTCTTCTGCTCATTGATGAGGCGGAAAAGATGTTCCTTGCTGCGCTGGAACGCCTGTTTCGCCTCTTGAACGAGACCAATACTACCTATGGAATGCAGATCCTCTTAGCGGGCCAAACTGCTCTGAATGCCTCCATTGAACAGCTCAGCAGTTATTGCGAAGACGTTCGGATCACATCAATCTATGAATTAGAATCCTTTTCCAAAGAGGAAACCGCTGCATACCTTACCTATCGCCTTCGGGCTGCAAAAAGCATAAAAGAAAAAAAAGGGGGAAAAGGGGCAAGTGCCCCTGTTTTTTCAGAGGATGCTGTAGAAAAAATTACTCGTCTTGGCAAAGGGATTCCTGGCCTCATGGATGAAATCGCAGAAACATCGCTGAAAAAGGCCGCTTCAAACAAAGCTGATACTGTCCAACAACGCCATGTTTCCCTGCCAGAGAAACCCCAAACCCCTTCTGCCCCCCTTGATGATAATAAGGCTGGAAAAAGACGGACAGGCCTCCTCTTCTTACTTCTCCTGCTCCTTCTTATTCTTTTCTTTTTTGCCCGGCCCTCTTTCTTTACCACGCAAAAAGAAACACCCCAGTCGCCCCTTCAGCCTTCCACAACGCTTTCTCCTGAAAATAAAGAAATTGCAATTGGAACAGCTCAAGAAGAAGACACGGCATTCCCCTTTGCTATTATAGAAGAACCTGGAACGGTTGACCCGCTTACAGAGCCACCACCTTCTTCCTCAAGCGAGGAAGAAAAACCGTCCCTGCTTCCGCTTCCTGTTCCCCAGCGTCCAGATTTTAAGCAACAAGAGGAAGAAGATGACAGGACAAGAGAGGATAATAAGATTACTGTAAAGGAGCAGGAGGCAGGTCTGCCCCGGCAAGACACTTCAAACAGGTCTGAAGAAACTGAAAACAAAGATCAGGAACAGACTCTCCAGCAAGCTCCTGATGCAACGGAACAAGAGGAAGAAGAAACTGTACCAGTGCTTTCGCCAGAAGAATTAAAAGAAACCGTACAAACAGACTCTACCAGCGAAGGAGACACCGAGAGCTTAACAACAGCAAAAAGACTCCCTGTTATTCAGCCAGCCTCAATCATTGAACTCAAACCAGGCATGAGAAAGACGAAACCGCCTGCCCCAGAAAATTCTTCCCCGGAAACAAAGAACAATACAAATGCGGCCCCACCAAAGCAGAAAACCCTGATGCCGGTTGCTTCTGCGCAAGGAATCAGCCCCACGGCCAGAGAGGCTGAAGCCGCTCAGCTGCCGAAAATTACAATAACTCCGATTTCTTCCCCCTCCCGTGCAATCACAGCAGATCAACTTTTTGCTCGCTATCTTGAGGCAGGAAACCGATGGAACAAGGAAAAATATGGAGATAAGTTTACAGTCCAACTCCTTGTCCTGTCTTCAAATGATGCTGTCGAAAAGATAAAAAAAATGATCATCCGGGATGAGTATCAAGAACATACAAGAAAACTCCATATTCTCCGCAGGGAAACTCTTCCACCGACTCTTTTTGTCTGCTATGGAGTGTACAAGAGTATTAACGAAGCGCGGAACGCCAGAAACGCTATGCCGCTTTTTCTTCGGAAACATCACCCCTATGCCCTTTCTATCTCTGATGTATTGGCAAAGGCAAGGGATGAGGAGTCTCTTCTGACTGAACAACAAAAAACCGGCTCGCCATAGGCTCTTGCGGATTCCTTCTCCAGGAGCCAACCAGGCCACAGATTCAGCATTCCTATCCCAGACCGAGCACAGTACCCAGTTGAAAAATTCCAACCGCCATACTAAAGGCAAAAACGGTATTAAATCCCATGGAAAAAAACGCCCATTTCCAGGATCCAGCCTCTTTTGCTATGGCAACCACTGTAACAAAGCAGGGGGAATAAAACATAATAAAAAAGAGAAATGCCAAAGCGGCAACAGGATTCCAGTGCTTATCGCTGGCAAGTCGGTCTGTTAAGGAGGTTGTCTCTTCTGGATCTACTTCACCCAGGGAATAGGCTGTACCTAGAGTAGAAACAATAACCTCTTTGGCTGCAAATCCACCCACCAGAGCAATATTGGTTCGCCAGTCAAAACCTGCAAAATGGCTGATCGGTTCTAAGGACATACCAATACGACCAGCTATGGAATGCCGGAGCCCGGCCTCTGCTTCCAGCTGATCAATCCGCAGAAGTTCCTCAGCCTTATCAGCAGAAGTCACAACCTGCTGGCGCATGGCTTCAAAATCAGCAACCTTATCTGAAGGCAAGCCAGGATAGGTCATCATAGCCCAAAGCAGGATAGAAATACCCAGAATCACCGTACCAGCTTTTTTAATATACTGCCAGGTTCGCTCCCAGGTATGGATGAATAATCCCTTTAGGGTAGGAACCCGATACGGGGGTAATTCCATAACAAAGGGGGTGGATTCACCTCTGAGCAAGGTCATACGCAGCAGTTTGGCGACCAGCAAGGCCACCAGCCAGGCAACAAGGGTTGCCAAAAACATGTACCGGGCTTGATGGGCAGGAAAGAAGGCCGCGATAATCAAGGTCAAGACCGGTAACTTAGCCCCACAATTCATAAAAGGCACAGTCAACAAGGTGGCCATTCGCTCCTTGGGTGAGCGCAGGGTTCTGACAGCCATTACACCGGGTACAGCACAGCCCCCGGCAATTCCCCCGGAAATAATAAACGGCATGACCGAAGACCCGTGCAACCCAAAAAAATGAAAGATCCTATCCATCATAAAGGCAACCCGGGCCAGATAGCCAGAATCCTCTAACAAGGCGATACCAAAGAACATGAACATAATGATGGGCACAAAGCCAAGCACACCACCGACTCCGTCAATAACCCCGGAAATAATCATGGATTTGATCGGGCCATCTGGCAAAGCGCTTTCAGCCAAAGAGCCAAGAAACGCAAAACACATACCCATCCAATCAACCAGAAAACCAGACCAGTTAAACGTAAAACTATACAGGCCAAAAAGAATCGCTGCCATCAAGAGCGGACCAACCACCCGGTTGGTCACAACTTTATCAATCTGATCCGAGGCATAGAGTCTGTCCTGATCTGTGATACGGGTCACCTCGCCCTGGCGAAGAATAGAACGAACAAACCCGTAACGGTGATCTGCAATGACTGTTTCAGGGTAGGCATCAATGGTATCCTGAAGATGACGGGCCAGGGTCTCGCTTCGATCAACCAGTTCTTGCCCCACCTTCATATTCTCCAGCATAACCTTAGCCACGATCTGCTCATCGTTCTCTAAAATCTTCAAAGCAGTCCAGGATGCAGGATAGGCCGAACCAAGAAGCTTATGCTCTTCAAGGACCGGGATCAAATCTTTCAGAGCCTCATCAATATCAGCTCCGTAACGAATCAGAGTTCGGGGAGGTGCAGCACCTGTCTGACTAACCTTTTGCACGGTTTTCAGCAGCTCATTAACTCCTTTTCCTGAACGGGCAATAACAGGTACAACCGGCACCCCTGTAAACTCACTGAGTTTTTCAGTATCAATACGAATACCACGCTTTTCAGCAACATCAATCATATTTAGCGCTATGACCAACGGCACGCCCAGCTCAAGAAACTGACAACTCAGATACAGATTGCGCTCCAGATTAGAGGCATCAACAATATTAACCACCACATCTGGTTGTTCATTCACCAAATAATCACGAGCAACCAATTCTTCCACAGAATATGCGGTCAATGAATAGGTTCCAGGGAGATCAACTACCCGAATCTCATTTCCTTCGTGGGTGCAGATACCTTCTTTTTTCTCAACCGTCACACCGGGATAATTCCCCACATGTTGATGTGCTCCGGTCAGATTATTGAACAGCGTGGTCTTACCAGCATTGGGATTACCGGCAAGAGCGATATGTAATGAATCTTTCGCGGTCATCTTCATGCTCCTTCTTCGATACGTACTTCAATAAAATTTGCTTCATTATTGCGCAGGGTCAATGTTTGCCCGTTTATGCGCAATTTAACCGGATCGTACAAAGGAGCACGACCAGTAATCCTGATTTTTGTTCCTGGAACCAAGCCCATTTCTCTGATCCGCAGGCCCAGAGGCCCGCCAATTTTCACTGCCGAAATAATTCCGGTTTGACCGCTCTGCAAGGTACGCAGATTCATTATCTCCTCTCCTTCCTTTATCTATTAAGGTAGTTTTAAAAAATTTAGTTGCAACTAACTTTGAGAATAAAAAAAATGACGAATCACAAAAAAAACGGCTATCTCTAAAAAATCACCAAAGTGTAGCTTGTACAAGACAATCAAAGATTCCACATCATTTTGTTGCAACGTCAATATGATCAGCCTCGCTATTGCGCAAGGTCAGGGTTTGCCCATTAATACAAATCTTCACAGGATCGTATAAAGGAGCACGACCTGTTACGGTAATCTCGGCACCCGGTACAAGCCCCATCTCTCTGATCCGTAATCCAAGACTCCCACCTATCTTCACAGAAGCAATGGTACCAGACTGCCCGGTTTGCATTTTCCGTAAGTTCATTTTTTCTCTCCCTGCTCATCCTGTTGCTTAGCCTGAGGAAAACATCCTGTCTTTGTATCTTCTCCACAGCCCGAGCAACCACTGGAACAGGAACATTTTCCAGACCGATAAAAGCGAAACAGAGACCTCCCAACAAAAATGCAGGCAATAAGGACAACCAGCATGACAATGAAATCTTGCATAACCTTTCTCTTGAGAAACTTATTTAGTCAGTACTAAAAAAACCACAAAAAAATACTGGTCAAACAGGACAAACAAGAATATTTTGGGCCGTTAATGTATCAAGACTCAGGGTTCCCCCATTAATCCGTATCATACACTGTTTTCGTCCCCGCCCCCGCGCAGGGCAAAGTAACTCCAGTACCGTTCCGGGCAGTACCCCCAAGGAGGCCATCCTGCCACAAGCTGTACGATCGCCACTCACTTTGCACACCCGAACTCTGCTACAGGCGCAGCATTCCGACAAAGGGCGTATTTCATCTAAGGGCTGTTCACACCGCTTTTTTATTCTGCGCAGACAACAAGAAAATACATTGCGTCTCTTCATCATGACATTTTTTTCTCACAAAAAGTTAATGGAAGTTAAATGTTAAATGTTAAATGTTAAATGTTAGGTACAGCAAACTTTCCTTCCTGTCAACATCTTTTACAAGGATTTTTTGCGAAAATCAAGTATGATCAAAGAGGATTTAACAAAGTAACAGCATCCTCTTAAAATTTTTCCTGTTATACAGTTTTCATTCAAGCTTGTTTTTACAGGCCTGACATGATATTTTATCTATAATCATTGAGAGTTTTTAAGATGTCTCCTCAAACATCCGCCTGCCCGCAAGCTTATACAGACAGGACGAGCAACGTATGACCAAAGTTACTCCGCCGAAAAAAGGTCAGCACCCATCGTCAAGAAAGGGATTATTCTTTGAAAAAACTGACACCCAACCTTCTGTCCCTTATGAGAAAAGCTCTCCGTTCTATTCTTTACTTAACGGTCAGCGGGTTGGTCAGATCCCCATAGATGAACATAAAGAAATTGACAAAGAAGAACTGATTGGCTACCGCAGGACAGTTGCGGGCTTAGAGTGGCTCTTACTGCTCCTTGTTCTTCTTTGTACCAACCTCCCTTGGGTACATGTTCCAGAACCGATGGTGCTCTACGTCAGCATGGCGTCCTTTGCCATCTTTGTCTGTACACTTCACTATATGTGGCGCAGTCATGACGAAACACGCTGGAAGTTATCCCTGAATATGTGGGGGATGACCTTTTTTATCACAGCTGTTGTCTGGGAAACCGGTTCCCTCTCAAGCCCTCTCCTCCCCCTTTATTTTGTTGTCATTATGCTGGCAGGTACCACTCTCGGGGCCCTCTCAACCATTCTGGGTACCTTCCTGATTACTGCATGCTATATATTTCTTGGTGCTGCTGAACTGGGCTTTTTCCTGAATAGTGCCTCAGTCACCTTTCAGGCAGAGCATCTTACCCAGCCCATTATCCAGCTCTTTCTCCTCTGGTTGCTTGCTTATTTTGTCACCCTGATCTCCCAAGAAACAGACAGAACCAAGGATAAAATCCGGCAATTATCGCGCACAGATCAGCTGACAGGACTGTGGAATATGAAGATGTTGCTCATTTTTATGCAGCGGGAATATCAACGAATCCTGGCAAAAACCGGAAAATTTTCTGTTCTTATGATTGATGCTGATAGTCTGAAGGCGGTCAATGATCTCCATGGCCATCATGCCGGAACCCTGCTCATCGTTACTATTTCAGAAACCATGCGCACGGTATTGCGAGAAGAGGATATGCTCGCCCGCTTTGGCGGCGATGAATTTGTGGCCTTTCTCCCGGATACAACCCGTGATACAGCATTTGAAATCGCAGAAAGAATGCGTATAAAGATAGCTGAAGCCCCTATTAATTACGAAGGAAATATACTTAGGATAACAGTAAGTTGCGGTATTGCCTGCTATCCTGAACATGGCCAGGATCTGACTCAAATAATGAAAATGGCAGACAAGGCACTATACCAGAGTAAGGGCTACGGAAAAAACAAATGTACCATTTTTGATCCTACAAAAGCTACCCGACCTGTACCTGCGGATGCGAACAAACAAAAAATGCGGCATTCAATTTGAGGACTGAAAAAGTATGAAAAACATTCTACGTTGGTGCCCACCTTACAACAACAGTGGGATCCTTCCAACCCACAAGCCCGACCCCGCAAGATCGGGCTTCAAACCCATATGTTCAGCAGGATCTGACTTCCACCTCATTATCCCCCAAAAACTGCTTCACCTCTCCAATGGGAACTTCTTTCCGGTGAAAGATTCCAGCAGCAAGGGCTGCCTCAGCATCTGTTTTTTGAAAGACTTCCAGAAAGTGCTCAGAGCAACCTGCCCCACTTGAAGCAATGACCGGAATAGTGACAGCCTCCTTGACGGCATTAATCAGCTCCAGATCAAAGCCGGAATTGGTTCCGTCTTTATCAATACAGTTGAGGAGGATTTCACCGGCTCCGAGCTGTTCACAGACCTTTGCCAGAGTAACAGCATCCAGATCACGACCTTCACGCCCTCCTTTAACCGTGCACTGGTACCAACAGTACTGCTCTCCCTCTGGTCCTGGAAAAACGGTTTTCACAACAGGGTGCGATGTATCTTCCGGCTGCTGGACATACACCCGCCTCGGGTCCACAGAAATGACCACAGCCTGATTACCGTAGACCCGTGCTATCTGTTCAATAGAACTCAGCCCTGTGGCCTTACCGGTTTTGAGCACCTCTTCGACAATCAGCACAGCATCAGAGCCAATGGAGACCTTATCTGCTCCGGAACGAAAATACTCTGAAGCAACCTCAAGGGCTGAGTACGATTTGCCGTTACAATCGATAAAGTCACGGATTCCACCACCAACGGTCAAAGGAACAAAAACCTTTTCCGAGGTCCTTTGCAACACCTCCATCATCGGCATATCCTGGAGAGGAAAATCACGAAAAGCAGTGATATTAAGAAAGGTTACCTCGTCAGCTCCTTGCTCATAATAATCATGGGCCAGCTCAACCGGCATTCCCAGGTTACGTACATCCCCGTCCTCGCGCACATCATACTGATCCCCCTTGGTCACAACCAGATCACCTTGGTCATTGGAACGAACATCAAGGCAGGCAATAATACGCTCAGCCAGCTTGGTCTCTGTTGGACAGGATTGCGGAATAACAGCTTCCCGGCTGCTATCAAGAAAATTCTCCAGCAACTTAAGACCAGCCTTACCGCTCTTTTCCGGGTGAAATTGGGTGGCAATAATATTGCCCTTCTGGACAGCGCTGACAAATTCACAGCCATAATCCGTGGTCGTGAGCACATCAGCAGTATGGGCTGTTTCCACATGATAAGAATGGACAAAATACAGTTTTTCCTGACCAGTAAAGCCGTGAAAGATCCTTGATGGTTGATGCACCTTGATCCCGTTCCAGCCGATATGGGGAATCGCCAACTCGGTGTCAAACCGCTTCACCCGCCCCGGAATAATGCCCAGCCCGGCCTCTTTCGGGGCCTCTTCACTGGACTCGAACAGGGCCTGAAGCGCAACACAGATCCCAAAAAAAGGTCGGTCTTCATGGAGATACCGCAGGAGCGGCTCAATAAGCTGCTGTTGCCGCAGGCTGTGCATCATGGCACCGTAGTTGCCTACTCCGGGAAAAACCAGCCGCTCCGCTTTTTCAATATCAGCGGGCGAATTGACCCTGACCACTGTTTCGCCCAAGCTCTCAAGGGCATTGACAACTGAGCGTACATTACCAGCACCGTAATCTAGCAGGGTAATCATGGGAATCTGTCCACCTTGTCTATCTAAAATTTTCTGAGGATTATCTTCGTTGCAAATTACCAAAAAGATACTTAGAAAGGTTTGCGGGACAAGTCAAGAAGTATGGCTTTGGGAAGGGAATTTTCTTGCGATGCTCCGGCCTCTCGACTGAGCAGTGAAGCCGGAGTTTACGAGAAGTAAAGAGAAGACTTTTCGACGTAATCAAGCCAATCAAGCAAAAGAGGGAGAATTCAACTTTTGCAACAAAGC
Organism: Candidatus Electrothrix sp.; assembly: GCF_052785085.1. Classification (NCBI taxonomy): domain Bacteria; kingdom Pseudomonadati; phylum Thermodesulfobacteriota; class Desulfobulbia; order Desulfobulbales; family Desulfobulbaceae; genus Candidatus Electrothrix; species Candidatus Electrothrix sp. The sequence goes on along the minus strand of NZ_JALAAI010000008.1, from coordinate 2,535 downwards.
CTCCGCCTTATCACGCTGTCCGATCTCCATATACACAGCGGCAAGATCATGATAGGGATCTAAAAAGTTCTCAGGTGCGGTATCAATAGCCTTTTGGAGACAACGAATACCCTTTTCTGTCTGCCCCATTTTATGAAGGGATAAACCAAGGCCCTTATTCGCATAAGAATTGTCAGGTTCTTTGGCAAGAATCCTTTCGTTTGCCTCTTTGGCCTCTTCGTAATTACTCATAAAAAAATGGGTAAATCCCAGCAAGGACAGAGCATCAATACGCTCGGAATCTTCTTTGACAAGATGCTCAAGAATGAGAGCAGCCTCCTGAAAGGAATTTTCCTGAGCAAATCTTTGTGCGGTTGTAAACAGGGCATCTCTGTCCTGATAATCAGCTATTTTTTCCTGCAACTTCAGCCTTGCGGTACGGTAAACACAATACGGGTTGGCAGACTTCATGGTCTTATTCATCGTTAACCGGGTATTAGGACAACCTCCCAGACATACATCGCCGTAGGTACAGGTCTTGCACTCTCCTCCAAGATCTGTCTTTTTCATATTGCGTGACCACTTGAATGCATCAGAACCATTCCATATATCGACAATACTTTTGTCCCGAATATTTCCTTCGATAAAGCTACGATCTCTGATGGAAGTACAACCCAATACATCGCCATTATGCAGAATACCAAAACCACGGGTACCTGCATTACATCCTGCCCATTCTCCGGCGGAAGCTGGTCCAAGACTGTGCATGCGAATAAGTTTTTCTTTTTCAGTATAATACCCTAAACAGTCTGCCGGGTAGATAGTGATCTTTTTCTCTTTGGCCACTTCAAGGCAGAAATCCAGAATACCATCAACCTCATCAGGATCAATAAGCTCATCCTGATGGTTCACCATATTCCCCATGGGAATACAAATCTGTATTTGCCAGGAATTTACCCCATGCGCAACAAGAGCATTTTTTATCTCTGGAAGTTCTTTAATATTTTTCTTATTAACACTGGTAATGGCACCGGAATATTGACCATATCTTCTCATCAGATCAAATGATCGCATATTTCTGGCAAAAGACCCGGCTTTCCTGATGGCATCATGGGTTTTCTCAACACCGTCCAGGCTGATGGCAACCGTGCCGATATCGCAGGCTCTCATTTCCTGCACAGTCGCATCATCAAGCAACCAGCCATTGGTGATCATATTGGTAATAATGCCATTCTGTTGTAGGCGGCGGGCCAACTGAGGCCAGTCCTGACGGGTCAGAGGCTCCCCGCCGGACAGGGTGATCCATTGCATACCCAATTTCCCCAGATCATCACACAGGGCAAAGGCCTCTTCTGTGCTCAATTCATCAGGCAGGGCCTGGGCGCAAGCCGAACCGCAATGCATGCAGCGCATATTACAGGCCATAGTGGTTTCCCATACTGCTGTGACAGCTTGATAGTCAGACATAATAACTTTCCCTGTTAAAAAATAAAAAGGTGCCGCCTGTCAGACAGCACCTGTAATGACGCATCGTTATTTTTTCGATATTCTGCCGTTGTTGAACAGCAAGGAGATTATCTTGAAGGGAAATTATACCGCATCATCGGGGGAAAGTTGTATCTCATCATCGGCGGGACGTTGTACCGCATTGTTGGAACATTGTACTTCATTGTCACTGGCGGGTTACAACAACAGTCATCACCCTCGCAAACAGGCGGCTGTATACCGTATTTGGGCTGTGGCTGATTGCAGCAGTCGTCACCAGGAGGACATACGCCATAGTAGAGGCATGGATCAATAGGCGCAGAGTAAACAGGCTGCGGAATATTGACGTTATACAGCGGTGTCGGGGGATTTACATTATACTCCATTACTGGTACACCCGATGCGGCACCACGAACCGTTGCTGTTGGTCTTGCTGTAAAGCCTTCAAGTCGCAAGGCATCATCTGTATCAGCATCCTTGGCTTTCACCACTGTAAAGGTATAGACAACTTTCTTTTTCGGTTTTTCAACTTTCCAGGGAGCTGTCAGGACAAAAACAGCCTTACCGCTTCCTTCACCAATCCCACGAAAGCTGAATATCTGGATGATCGGGGCGACAGGCCGTGTTGAGGTAGGGTGAACAGATGTTCCCACGAGATTAACGTCACCTTCAAGGGAAGCCAGCTCCCAGCCATACCCGGTGGACCCCATCATGGATTCTAATGACACATCTACAGATTGACCAACTTCAAGTTTAACTTCTTCCTGGATCGCCATGTGTATGCTCCTTTTGAAAAATGATTAACATTGCATTGATGAGTGAGTGCTATTAATTATTTGCCGAAAGATAACAAATAACTCCTCTGTCGAAAAGATTAATCCAGCCAAGGCCGTGCCAGATCACATCGTAGATCGGGTTGGCTATGGGCATTGATTCCCCCTCGTTTTTATTTCATCGTAGAAAACCACCCCCTCTGGGGGTGGTCAGAGTTCAACGGCTCTGCCTGTTGAACAGTCATGTTTTCGCAAAGGGCAGGTTATGTAGATGTCGCATTTTATCAACGGATCAATC
>NZ_JALAAI010000007.1:0-64224 GCF_052785085.1 Candidatus Electrothrix sp. | reverse complement strand
CTTCAAGAGAAATTCAGGATTAAGGTTATAACAAACCAAATCAAGCATTCAATGAATCTGAAGATTGAAAAACTTCAGCGAGCCGCATGAAATGCACCTATTCAGAGGGAAAGGTGTCGTTTTTGAGTATCAAGGCTGTGACACCTTGGGAATTTCTCACATCAAGGGGATTGTTATGAGCACTGTAAGTTTAAGACTTCCTCAGTTTCTTCATAAGGAAGTAAAAAATATTGCAAAAGAAGAAGGAATTTCTGTCAATCAGTTTATTGCCACAGCACTTGCGGAAAAGATGTCCGCCCTGAGAACACAGGAGTATCTGGAGCAGCGGGCGGCACGGGGATCTCGTGATAAGTTCGACAATGCGCTAAGCAAAATCGGCAGCAATCATCCGTTGGATGAGAACGATATTGTCATAACGGATTAATGATATTCAATCCCGCTCATCAATCAACTGGCCCTGGGTGGAAACAACTGCCTGTCGAACCGGAACCTCAGCCTTGGCATCTGTATAGGCCTTTTTAACAATCTGGAGCATAGAGGAACAACACGGCACCTCCATAATCAAAATGGTCACAGAGTTGAGCTTACGGGTTTTGAATAACTCGGTAAACCTTTCTACATACATCTGCTGATCATCAAATTTGGGACAGCCCATCATCACCACCCTCCCCTGCAAAAAATCCGTTTGCAAACCAGCATAAGCAACAGCAGTACAATCCGCTGCAATCAGGAGATCAGCATTCTCTAAAAATGGTGCTGTAGGGGGAATCAAACGAATCTGAACTGGCCAGTGGGAGAGCTGAGACAAGGCCGAACAATCCTGAGAACCAGGCTCATTAGCTGCCTGACAGGCTGAAGATTGCGGGAAACTCTTGAGCTGCGCAGACGGGCATCCTCTGCCAGCCGATGCAACTGCCTCCTGCTGCTTATTCTGTTCAGCAAGAAATTCTTCCACTGCTTCTTCGTCAAATTCATCTGCTTCCCGTTCAATAATGCGTAAGGCACCGGTAGGGCAGGCACCAAGACAGGCCCCAAGACCATCGCAGAGTTTATCCTCAACGAGACGGGCCTTGCCGTCAACGATCTGCAAAGAACCTTCTGCGCAGTCAGGTACACATTCACCGCAACCTGTACAGAGTTCATCGTCTATTTCTATAATTTTTCTCACTTGTTTCATGGCATGGCCTCTCGGTCTGTGTAGGAGCGGAACCCCTGTGTTCGCTCTTGTATGCTGGGCAGGCACAGGGACCTGCCCCTACTGCACCTTGCAGACACATTACGCTTTGACGTATTTCTTCAGTACCTTTGTTCCCTGTGTAGCCCCGGACTTGGTGAGAAATATCTTCAAAAGCCGGTCAAACTGTTCCTGGATTGGGGGGGCATCCTGATACTGCTCAAGTTTGTTCACAATCAGATCTGCATCGTACAATACCTTAAAATTGACCTTCTCCTCATTACGGGGCGAGTGGTGATGCCCGATAATATCGCAAACCTCGTCAATCAGCTCTGGTTTCGCCTTAAGCTTCGTGAGAATTTCACGGGCAACCGGTGGCCCCTCACTATGTTGATAGCGTGCTGCTGAAGAGTCAAATTTCCGTTCTGCTTCCCGGATTCCAATATCATGCAGATAAGCAGCAGCCATGATGACCATCATATCACCGCCCTCTTCTCCCTTGGCAATGGCCTCAGCCTGTTCTGCAACCGTCTCAGCATGGCGAATTCGCCGGGTATCCTCACCGAAATATTTGCGCATGGCTTGGGCGATCCGGTCTTTCAACAACTCCCCCTGTGCCTCGACCAATTCCGGGGGCAGAGAGCCGAGACATTGCTCGGCATGGGCACAGTACGAAGCACAGCCAAAATCAATCTTGGGATTCAGCATTCTGTGGCCGCAGTTCCGGCAGGTCTGCTGACTATCATCCTTAAAAAACTCTACCCCCTGACCACATTTAGGGCAGTTGCTCTCAAATACATCCTCTCCGCTCCAATACCGGCTGTCTTGTCCTGGACATTGCATGGTGTTCTCCCTTTCCCGTTCTGTAGGGCACGACACGCCGTGCCCCTAGGGATCGTTATCCTAAAATTGTCTGCAAATCCTCTTCCGGTGTTGCTGCAACCGGCTTGATATCAAAGGTCGCAACCAGAAAATCAAGGATCGCCGGGCTGATAAAGGCAGGCAAGGAAGGTCCAAGGCGGATGTCCTTAATGCCCAGATAGAGCAAGGTGAGCAAAATAGCTGCTGCTTTCTGCTCATACCAGGAAATGATCATGGACAGGGGCAGCTCATTAACCTCGCACTCAAAGGCTCCAGCCAGGGCCACAGCAATCTGGATGGCGGAATAGGCATCATTACATTGACCAACATCCAGGAGACGCGGAATTCCCCCGATGTCGCCAAGATCCTTATCAAAGAAACGGAATTTACCACAGGCCAGAGTCAGGACCATGCAATCATCAGGCACCTGCTCAACAAATCGGGTAAAATAATCCCGTCCTGGTTTGGCACCATCGCACCCACCCACCAGAAAGAAATGACGGATATCCTTATTCTTCACCGCCTCAATAACCTTATCGGCAACCCCAAGCACGGCATTGCGGGCAAATCCCACCATCACAGAGCCGTTATCTGTCTCATCCTGCCAACCGTCCATAGCCAATGCCTTGTCGATCACCGGACTGAAGTCCTTGTCCGCGATATGGGTTACGCCGGGCCAACCAACCAGACCAGTGGTGAAGATACGATCCTTGTATTCATCCTTGGGCTTCTGGATACAGTTGGTGGTGAAAAGCACCGGCCCAGGAAAATTCGGAAATTCCTTATGCTGATTCTGCCAGGCTGTGCCAAAATGACCGTAAAAATGCTCGTGTTTTTTCAGTTCCGGATAGCCGTGACAGGGCAGCATCTCGCCGTGGGTATAGACATCAATGCCCCTACCTTCAGTTTGCTTGAGCAGCAATTCCAGGTCATGGAGGTCATGACCCGTGATCAGGATACATTTATTCTTGCGATGTCCCAGCGGCACTGAAGTAGGAACCGGGTCGCCATAAGTACCGGTATTGCCCGCATCCAACAGCTCCATTGCCCGCAAATTCATTTCTCCGGCCTTCATGGCCACAGGCACACAGTCAGGAATGGTCAAGCCCTCTGCCAACAGGGCAGACAGGGCCTCATACATAAAGCCAGCAATGGCCGGATCGTTCTGACCAAGAATAGAGGCATGGTCAGTATAGGCGGCAATCCCCTTCAGCCCATACAGCAGGGTCTGCTTCAGAGAACGAATGTTTTCATCAGCATCCAAATTGGGGATAAACTGAAGTTCAGCACCCTGCTCTGCCAGACCAGCCACAGAGTCTGCCGGAGTAAAGGTCGCTGCCGGATGATCAAAATCCACTGTTCCGCCTGCCTCGGCAACCCGTCCTTTCAGGGATTCTCGTAACTCAACAGTCTTGTTAATCAAACCAACAAAACGTTCCGAATCAAAATTCACATTAGTCAGCGTGGAAAAAATAGCCTCCATGGTGAAGCGATCAACAGCCTCATCAATAATTCCCTTTTGCCGTGCTTCATGGGCAAATAAAGATATCCCGCAAAGAGCGTAGATCAAGACATCTTCAATATCTGCAACATCTTCTTTTTTACCGCACACACCTACGGTGGTGCAGGCGATTCCTTTTGCTGTCTGTTCGCATTGATTGCAATACATAGTCATCTCCCTGATAAAGGTTATCCAGCATTTATAGCTTTACACATAACATATTCTTGATTATGAGCAAAGTATACGGTAAACAGCTCTTGCATACATTGATCTGCGTCAAAAAAAAGAAAATATAAAGAATCCACCCCCAGAGGGGGTGGTTTTCTATGGCGAAATAAAAAAAGAGACCACTGTGCTCAATAAAAAAAGAGACCACTGTGCTCAATAAAAAACAACTCCTTGCTGAATCAATCCTTTTCAAAGGACTTTCCCCATCCCTTCTTGACCAAATTGCTGAGCTGGCATCAGCAAAAAAATTCCACCAGGGTGAGTCAATTTTTTTTGAAGGAGATAAGGCAACCGGGTTTTATATGGTCGGGCAAGGCAGGGTAAAAATTTATAAAATGTCACTGGACGGCAAAGAACAGATTCTTCACATCTTTGGCCCTGGCGAACCCTTTGGCGAAGTCCCGGTTTTTCATGGTACCCCATTTCCAGCCAATGCCATCAGCATTGAACCTTCAACCATGCTTTTTTTTCCCAGGCAAGGCTTCATTGACCTGATCAATAGCACCCCATCTTTGGCCCTTTCCATGCTGGCGGTCCTCTCCATGCGCTTGCGCCGCTTCGCCGCCCAGATAGAAAGCCTGTCCTTAAAAGAGGTACCAGCCCGCTTAGCTGCCCATCTGATTTATCTGACTGAGGAACAAAAAAACACCACACAAGTAACACTTGATATCCCCAAAGGACAACTCGCAAGCCTGTTAGGAACCAGTCCTGAGACGCTGTCCAGGATTTTTTCCAAAATGACAAAAGAAGGGCTGATCAGGGTCAAAGGCAAAAGGATTGAACTGTTGCAGTATGATACCTTATTGGAAAAATAGCTTGATGGTAACCTTTTTTTGACACCCTAGAGGCGAACCTATGTGTTCACCCTTCTTCACCGGGCAAACACGCAGGTCTGCTCCTACAATTCAGCACCTGAACACAACGAGCTTATTACTTATGATTTCTTAAGAACGTGCCCACTGCTTTCATTATTCTTCTCCGGAGTGACCCTGCTGTATAATTACTCACCTGCTGGCGGACCAAGATATCTTCCAGACGTACTGGTTTTCCGTAAAAAGCAGTGTTCAATGTACTCTGTGGAGCTATAACTGCTCCGGCAAGCGACACGCCACTGATAATTCCCATCATGGAACGGGCATAGGCGATAATATCAGCTGACCGTTGAGAGGTTCGAGTGCCACGAGATCCTGCTGCCACAACAATATTCGAGTTAATCCTGAATTGAGGCCTTAGCATAGCCTGCATTCCTCGCTCTGTCATGACGAGAAGGATAATCTCTGAGGCATCAGCACCGATTTGCAATCCTGTTGATACCGAATCAATAGTGTAGAATCCAGGATAGCTCCATTTTCCAGAGACAGGATCACGGGCAAGCAAAACACCTGTCCCACCGGATTGCCCTATCAGGAAGGTTCCTCTGAGCATCTGGGGAACAATAAAGATACTGCGTGCTTTTGCAATATGCTTTGGGAGCCATTTCACATTAGGATCCTGCAAAAAATCGTAGAGAACCGCATCGCTTTGCGCAACCAACTCTCTGGCATCAAGCAGTTCTTGTGAACGGAGACTATTTTTTGAAAATCCCCAGGACGGAGAGGGCGAGAACAAAAGACAGCAAAAAAAAAGGCCAACGACTTGTTGTAAGCCCATATCTTTCAGAAGAGGAAATGACCGGTATTGATTGAATGACCGGTCATATTTGTCTGATTCAAACCTATGCAGCTTAATCAGCCTCAAAGAAATACTCTTTTTCGGCCTGACATTTAGGACAAACCCAGTCATCAGGCAGGTCTTCAAAAGCAGTTCCTTCTGCAATATTGTTATCAGGATCTCCTTCTTCAGGATCATATATATAACCACAAGGACACTCGTATTTCTGCATTACCTCTTCCTCCTGTTCAAATAATTCTATACAATAAAAAACGCTTTCCAAATTCGTTAAGGGCGAAGACAAGAATTCGCCCCTACAGGGCATCCAACATTATGAACAAAAAAGAGTATAATGAATCTGGCAGTATTGCGCAAGAAAAAGCCAACGTTCCCTCTGACCAGAACAGCGTTTCCGCACTTGGTTAGATCGGCATTTTCTCCGAATTTACTTCTTTTCTTCTTGACAAAACCAGTGATCATAGAGTTTATTTATGAACTTTTGAATTTTGAAATAATCTGATAATCATTTATCATTGCTCATATACGGAGGAAGGAATATGTATGCCATAGTACGTACCGGCGGGAAGCAGTATCAGGTCGCAGCTGGTGATACTTTACGGGTAGAAAAATTGCAAGGCCAAGTCGGTGATACCGTAGAACTTTCTGATGTCTTGCTGGTTGCAGACGGTGAAAATATCCGGGTTGGATCGCCTGCGGTTGAAGGTGCCAAGGTCGTTGCAAAAATCGTTGATCAGGGCAAAGCCAAAAAAGTGCTTGTCTTTAAAAAGAAACGACGGCAAGGATATCGCGTACTTCGTGGTCATCGTCAGCTCTTCACTGCTCTGAGTATTGAAGAGATCATGTAATTTTCTACTTTTCATGTTTTGTTATCCTACCCCGGAGGGGCGGGATGGAAGTTTATTTTCATCTGGAGAGAACTCATGTCACATAAAAAGGCAGGTGGTAGTTCAAGAAACGGTCGCGACAGTGCAGGACAGCGACGCGGAGTAAAACGCTTTGGCGGACAGAGCGTAACAGCAGGCAGCATTATTGTTCGTCAGCTTGGTACCAAAATCCATCCTGGAAGCAATGTAGGATGCGGACGTGACTACACCCTGTTTGCCAAGGTAGACGGAGTGGTCAAATTTGAAGACTTTGGCAAAAATCGCAAGCGAGTGTCTGTTTATCCTGAGGCATAATGCCCAGACAAAAAAACAGGACAAGGATAGCTGACCTTGCTTCAGCATACGACGAAGTTACTCGACATCATTTTTGTGGTGTCGAGTTTTTTTTTGCTCGGTAGGGGCACGGCGCGCCGTGCCCCTACGGCCCTCGGAACATCAATGACCCCGTAGAGGAGGGCGACCACCGGTCGCCCCTACGGCATTCGAAAGAACGGGTAGAATATTTATTATCCCTCCCCAAGGGGAAGGATGAAAATCTATACGACAAGAGAACATAATGGGTTTTGTTGACGAAGTAAAATTCTTCGTAAAAGCTGGTGACGGTGGTAATGGCTGCGTTAGTTTCCGGCGGGAAAAATTTGTACCCAAAGGCGGCCCCAACGGTGGCGATGGCGGGCGAGGCGGCTCTATCTTTATTGAGGCTGATTCCCGCAAACATTCATTAATAGATTTCCGCTATCGTTCCCATTTTAAGGCAGAACGAGGCGGTAACGGCCAAGGCAGCGACAAACACGGTCGCAGCGGCAAGGATACCATCATTTATGTTCCTCCAGGCTCTGTGGTTAAAGATGGAGAAACCAGCCAAACCCTTGCAGATCTCACCCAGGCTGGTCAACGTTTTATTGCAGCCCAGGGCGGTAAAGGCGGCTTTGGTAATGCCCGCTTTGCCACCTCAACAAACCGGGCCCCGCGCAAGGCCACGCCTGGCGTTCCTGGTGAAGAATTCTGGCTCAAAATCGAACTCAAACTGCTGGCAGATGTGGGACTGATCGGTCTGCCTAATGCAGGCAAATCCACCCTGCTCTCCAAACTATCTGCGGCCAATCCCAAGGTGGCACCCTACCCCTTTACCACTCTGACCCCCCAGTTAGGGGTTATGCACCTGAAGTTCATGGATCCTTGTATCATTGCCGATATTCCCGGCCTGATTAAAGGGGCCAGTGAAGGCGTCGGGCTGGGGCATCAATTTCTCCGTCATGTGGAACGAACCAGCATTCTCCTCCATGTTATTGACGCTGCAAGCGAGGATGAACAGCCTCTCCAGGATTACCAGGTGTTGGCAGCGGAACTTGCCGCCTATAATAATGAACTCCTGAATCGGACCCACTTGATAGGCCTGAATAAAATTGATTGCCTTGATAAGGACAGAATTGCAGAACTCCGGCTTCTTTTTCAGGAACAGGGCATTGAGGTGCTCACCTTTTCTGCAAAAGAAAACATTGGGCTGGATATACTCAAAGAGCTGCTTGCCGATCTTCTCGAAAAAAAGCGGGAGGCAGCCTCAAAAAGACAAGAGGAGAAGAACACATTATGACCTTTCAGGTTCCTCGGGATGATGGTCTCTATTACCGCCAAACCCTCTTTGACCAGGCCAGGATCGTGGTCCTTAAGGTAGGCAGTGCTGTCTTGACCACAGCAGACGGGCTGGATATTGATTTCATTGATACACTCTGTCATCATATCGCCTTTCTTCGTGCCAGTGGACGCGAGGTCATCCTGGTCAGTTCCGGTGCTGTGGCTGCCGGCAGAAAACGCCTTCAGGTCCATCACCAACCAGGAGAGGAACTCAAGGTCAAACAGGCCCTTGCTGCTGTGGGACAAGGACTCCTTATGCAGGCTTATGAGCAACGCTTTGCCCGCCATAGCAATCAGCAGGTGGCCCAGATCCTGCTCACTCATACGGACCTTTCCCAGCGCGATCGCTATCTCAATGTCCGCAACACCATCCTGACCCTGTTTGAATTCGGGGTGGTTCCCATTATCAATGAAAATGATACAGTTTCTGCCCTGGAACTGCGCTTTGGTGATAATGATACCCTTGGTGCTCTGATCTCCAATATGATTGGAGCAGATATGTACATCATGCTGACTGATGTGGATTGCCTGTACACAGCAAACCCGGCAACAGACCCCACAGCCAAGCCAATCTACACTGTAGCCGCTATTGACAGCAAGATTGAGATGATGGCGGGCAATACCAGTAGTGTCCTGGGAACCGGTGGCATGCAATCCAAAATCAAAGCAGCCAGGATGGTTGCCGCCTGTGGCAGCTCTTCCTTTATCGGACCTGGCCACAACAAAGATGTTCTCAAAGAACTTTTTTCCGGTGACATGGTGGGAACCTTTTTTCTCCCGGAACAGGAAAAAATAATCAAAGGAAAAAAACACTGGATAGCCCATGTGCTCCGGCCATCAGGAACCTTGTATCTGGATGCCGGGGCCTGCCGGGCCATTGTTGAACGCGGCAAGAGCCTGCTCCCTTCAGGAATCACCCGGGTTGAAGGCGATTTTGAGGTCGGTGATTCGGTGCAATGTCGTTGCCCTGGCGGACAAATGGTTGCTGCTGGTCTGACCAACTACACATCTGATGATCTGGATAAGATCCGAGGGAAAAAAAGCGCTGAAATAGAAAGTATTCTTGGATTTTACGATAGCGATGAAATTATTCATCGGGACAACCTGGTGCTCTTTGACAGAGAATTCGAACCGCTTCCCCAAAAGACATAATAATCTCCTTCCAGATTCCCAGGCTGGGAGAACAACATAGACAAATTACTTCTGACTACCGCTGACTTAAGGAAGCGCTGGACAATTCTATAGAAACCATTATTACTACCTACTTTTTCTCAAGGAGTAACTATGAGACTGCAATGGGATCCCCAAAAATACAATACAGGCTTTACTCACATCGACAAACAGCACCATGAAATGTTTGAGGGCGTCAACGGCCTCATACTCTTCCTCAAACAGTCCACACCAAAAGAGGACGAGAAAAACATAGAAAAAATCCTTGAAATGCTCAACTTCCTCGGTGAATATGCGCAACAGCATTTTCGGGATGAAGAAATAATTTTTGAAGAATATGACCATCCGATGAAGGATGTTAATAAAGAAGAGCATCGGCTATTCCTTGAAAAATACGTTCATTATCAAAAAAAACTGCAAGAAAAAATGGACCAGGGCCGTCTGACCCGAGGTGTACTCATTCAAATCCACATCTTTCTCCAGTCCTGGTTGGTAAAGCATATCCTCAAGGTTGATGTTTCTTTACGGGAATGTGCGGTACATATTAAGGAGGATGAATATGAAGAAGTGCTCCCTGAAGGTGTTTTTGCCCGTTTCCTTTCCTTTTTTAAGCGAGATACAACTGCTCAGGCAGCTTCGTGATACCCTCCCTCCTTTCCCAAAGAACCCTTTCGCAGGAACAGCAAACGATCTACCATGCATTTAAATTTAGAGAACGTAACTATTCAGAAGGCAACATCCAAACATCTCAAAGACATATCTATCCTTGCTCGGTCACCGAGCCTTTAACGAATACCCTCTGATCTCTCTGAACAACTCGGGTTCCTGGTATCAGAATTTCTGATTATAACGGATTCTATTGATACGGCAACGCGTTGTTTTCTCATGATTAATATTTGAAGCACCAGCTCATTTTTCGGCAACTGTGTCCTCAAAAACGTCTAAAACGGAATATCACCGGTATTATTTGCATCCATAACAGTTTGGTTTATATACGGAAAGTAAAATAAACAGAATCCGTTATAAACAGAAGAACCACCCTAAATGCGTACGACAATGTATGCAAAGGGCATACTGCCAGTGGTAATCTGCAAACCAACTGAACTCCGCTGTTGGTGTGCCTTGCACAAGACAACCAGGAGCATCTTGAAAACAACGGACTTCAAAGGCCAGGCCAGCAGGGTTAAAAAAAGCATGTTCGTGCTGGCCTTGCCTGCTTATTGCCTGATCCTGATTGGTGATCAGGGCTTGGCAGGTGCGACAGCGTATGGGATTTTTGCCTTTTTTCTTTGATCTGCTGGTTGTTGTACTGAGCAGATCGTTTTTCGGCTCTTTTTCAGAAAAGACTTGTCGGAGAAGAACCTCAGGTAGCTTCAGGGCGGTAATAGTCCACAATACTGGTCACCATATCGGGAATGGTATAATTGTCTGGCTGGATATCAACGGTCAGGCCATTTGTACGGGCAGTCTCTGCGGTAACAGGGCCTATGGCAGCAATTTTTACCCCGTCCAATAGTTGATGGAGTTTCTGGTCATTGTCAGCGTCAATCATGCTCAGAAAATTGGTCACTGTTGAAGAACTGGTAAAGGTGACCAATTCGATATTGCCGTCAGCCAGTTCTTCCCGCAGTTCATCCTTGCGTCCCTGGGGAGGAATGTTGCGATACACCGGAGCCACGGTTACGTTTGCACCTGCGTCTTCCAGCATCTCTGGCAGGGTCTCCATAGCCTTTTCAGCCCGTGGTAACAGGACATGTTTTCCTGAGATATTGCCGTTGACCAGGGACTCTGCTAAACCAGCCCCAGTAAATTTTTCCGGAATCAGATCAGCCCGAATACCGTGCTTGAGCAGCTCATCCGCTGTTGCCCGGCCCACCGCACCAATGCCGCAACCGGCCAGGATACGGCTATCTTGACCTGTCGCCTCCAGTCGTTTGAAAAAATAGGTGATCGCGTTCAGGCTGGTAAAGAGAACCCAGTCATAGCTGCTTATGTTCTGAACAGCATGATCCAGCAGGCTGTAGTCATCCACCGGTTCAATGTGGATAGTGGAGTATTCCAGGCAATCAGCTCCGTTTTCTTCCAGCAGGGAAACCAGCTCACTGGCTTGTTCACGGGTGCGGGTCACCACCATTCGTTTACCAAACAGAGGGCGTCGCTCAAACCAGTCAACGCTGTCGCGCAGGTTCACCACTTCACCGACAATAACCAGGGCAGGGGGGGTGATGCCCGTTTTCTGTACCACCTCGCTAATAGTTGACAGGGTGCCGACCACGGAACGCTGAATTGGGGTTGAGGCCCAGCGGACCACAGCTACTGGCGTTTCCGGGGCACGACCGTGCTCCATAAGTTTTGACGTAATAATAGGCAGGTTCTTGATCCCCATATAGACGACAATGGTGCCCGCACCAGTGGCCAGTTTATCCCAGGCCACAGTGGACTGCCGTTTACCAGTGGCTTCATGTCCTGTGATAAAGGCCACGGAAGTGGTGTACCCCCGATGGGTTATAGGAATACCAGCATAGGTGGCAGCAGCTGTTGCCGAGGTTACGCCGGGAACCACCTCAAAATCAACCCCTTGTTTTACCAGCTCCTGAATCTCTTCAGCGCCGCGTCCAAAGATAAAAGGGTCGCCACCCTTGAGACGAACCACTCGTTTGCCGGAAGCACCGTACTCGACCAGCATTTTGTTGATCCCTTCCTGGGTGTAGGCATGGAGCCCACCGCCTTTTTTACCGACATAAATCAGCTCGGCGGTGTCAGGTACATGGTTCAGCAGTTTTTTGTTGACCAGATAGTCGTAAAACACGACTTCTGCCCGCTGAAGGAGATATTTTCCCCGCAGGGTGAGCAGGCCCGGATCACCGGGACCGGCACCGACGAGGTATACTTTGCCTTGTATATTTTTTTTGCTCATGAGTTATTTACTTTTTGTTCAAATTTGAAACAGCAGACAAATTTTACGATCAGGGCGTCATCACGCCTCATAAACCTCATCCAGAATCGCCTTGCCGCCTCTGTCCAGCAGGATTTCAGCAAGAGTGATGCCGATTTTTTCTGCATCAGCTGTCGTGCCGCTGAGTTGCTCTCTGAGGATAGTCTTACCATCTAGCGAGGCGATCAGACCGGTGAGGGTGATGGTCTCCTTATCAATCGTGGCAAAGCCGCCGATAGGTACTTGGCAACCGCCTTCGAGGCGAAGGAGAAAGGCCCGTTCCGCAGCAATAGCGGTAGCGGTTTTCTGGTCATGCAGGAACTGCAAGCCTTCCAGCAACTCGTTGTCCGCAATTCGCAGCTCAATGCCCAGTGATCCCTGTCCGATGGCAGGCAGCATCTGCTCCGTGGTGAACAAGGTCGTAATTCGTTTTTGCATGCCAAGACGATTCAGACCAGCTCCTGCCAGAATAATGGCATCATATTCTCCTTCATCCAATTTCCGCAGTCGGGTGTCCAGATTACCACGGAGATCTCTGATTTCCAAATCGGGACGCAGGTAGCTCAACTGGGCCTTGCGTCGGAGACTGGAGGTGCCGATGACTGCTTCTTGGGGTAGGGCCTCAATATTTTTATAGCTCACAGAAACAAAGGCATCCTGAGGGACTTCCCGCCCCGGCACAATAGCGACGTGCAAACCCTCAGGTAACTCGGCAGGTACGTCCTTTATGGAATGCACGGCCAGATCCACGCGTCCATCCAGCAAGGCATCTTCAATCTCCTTGACAAACAGGCCTTTGCCGCCCACTTTAGCCAGGGGAACATCCAGGATTTTATCGCCCTTGGTGACAATTTTCACCAGTTCTACAGTGGTGTCGGGGTACTGCTTTTCGATCTGATTTTTTACCCAAGTTGATTGAGTCACAGCCAGGAGGCTGGCCCGGGTTCCGATGCGTATTTCCTTTCTCATATTTTTCCCAAGTTTAGCCAGTACATTTCACTGGTTATTTTTTTTATTTTCGCCGACCCAATGGATAAAATATTCCGTATCCCGTTTTCTTTTGTTATTGGGCGGATGTTTCGGCATTCCTACAACACAGCCGTTCAAGGCCCATTGTCCTGGGGGCAGGTTGAGAAGCTGCATAAAACCTTTGTGCTGAGTTAATCCGTTGGTGACCGAAAGTATCTGGATCCCGACTCCGTGCGCTGTTGCAGTCAGCCACATATTTTCCATAACATGGGCCAAGGTCTGACTTGCAAGCGGAGGAAAGCCTTTTTTTTCTGCTGCCACGATATAGAAGGCCCCCTCAGTAAGGCCGGGGATTCCCTGCGTAGCTGTGGTGCTGATCCGGTCAGCAAAGAATCCCATCTTTTTGCGGAGAAAGGGAAGGAATCGGACTGCCATGCCAATCCTGGAGGCTCCACTGCGGAGTTGGGCCTCAATGATCTGTCGGGCCTGATCCATCGCTTCTGTACCTTGGCGGAAGATAAAAATCCGGCGTCCTTCCTTCAAAGATATCCCGGCTCCGGCAGCAAAGGGGGCATAGATCGCAGATTCAACGATCTTTTGCAGTACCTCATCAGGAACCTGACCAGCAAAGCTCCGGCAGGAACGCCGGGAGCGGATAACCTTCTCAAGGGCGTCAATCCGGGTAATCTGTTGTGGATCAGTCATGACAGTCATTAATACGGAGGTTCCGCAGGGCCGCTGTAGCCACACCGTCCGGTTCTCGGTGAATTGAGGATGGGCATCAGGGCGTGATCCTGGTGCTCGTCCTTGGCATGTTTATCGCACAAGAGGGCAACTTCATCATCTTGCTCTGCGCAGTCCAGGCATAACCAGGCACCGGATTTGCCGCAGGTGCAGGTCGCCACTTCCGGCAGCTCGTTACGGGCCATTAAGTAGATCGGGTGCTCGGTCATGGGCGTGCCTTCGCGTTCGGAGACGACTTTGATTTGCGTTTCTGAAGACTCTCCAAAATCATAGATATGGGTCAGTATCAGGCCAGGGCGAAAGATGGACTGGACATTGGTATCCATTGCGATTTCTTCGCCTTTCCAGCCTCCAACGGAAAATTGGCTCAGGTGGCCGCAACATTCCAGCCAGATTGATCGCAAATAGCTGTCCAGATCCTTTAAGATTGCTGAACCGCATATCTCCAGGTGGAGCCAAAAGTCGTTCAGCCAAGCGTCTTGGACTTTGAGATGATAGATTTTCTGTTTTTTACCGGTTTTCTGGTCGTTTTCGCTTAAGGTATCTTTGCGTTTGGGGCAGGCGGATAGATGTTTCACCATGCCGTTTCCGGTCATCTTACGACCGCAGAAGGCGCATGCACCGCGAGTTTGTTTTGTTTGAGTCATGTTATTTTTTTATAAGGGATGTCCTTGTTAGCATGATCGGCCAGCTTTTTTATACGACCGTTATTGCCTTATAGATTTCGTTCAACGAGTTGAACTCTGTGAATGCCATAGATATTTCCGTATTTCTGTTCATTGTCCGCAGAACTTGATCTATTCCTTGCCGTTTTTGCTTTGCGTAATCCGTTTTTTCAGGTTGCGGATAAGTTGCCTGTGGCAAATCCGCTTCCGGCTTTGCAGTTTCCCGTTCATCCAGAACCTTGTCAGCTTCGGAAGCCGAAAATCTGCCCCATTTATCCAAAAGGGCGTCAAAAGAGGTTTTCTGTTCTGTTGCATCTTTCTTGAGAACCATATTAAACCTCATTTTTTCTGTTTATCCGGCCCGAATCCTGAGTACGGTCTCTTGTACGGCGGATGATAGGCTAAGATTATATCCTCTTTGGGAACGCCAAGTTCTGCTAATTCATCGGCAATGCCGGTTTCAGTGCCGTCGTACTGTATCCATATTCTACCGTCTTTTATATCTAGATGGGCAATACAGCCGTACATACGTTCCAGCTCGAACCAGCCTGTATGGACAAGCTGATAGTGGTCGCGTTCCGTATCAAAAATTTGCTGCACTTCGGCATCGCCGTATGATGAGGGAATGCTGTGGCGGGCGATTACCTCTTTGATATACTGCCGGTAACGGTCTATTTTTTCCATGCTGTCACAGCCTCCTTTACAGGGTCGTAAATTATCAATTTCAGATTGTAATCCGCAATACACTCCGAAATAAACGGGAGGGTGAAAAATGAGTTGAACGTCTCTTTCGGAACAGCCAGATATAACAGACGATCCGGCTCACTTTTTCCAAGAGCCTTCCGGTAATTCATATACTGTCCCACTGCTGCATGAAACTCGGAAACAGCCGAGGGCCTGACAAAGCTCTTAATCTCTATCGCTATTTTTTCGTTACCTTTTTCCGCAGCAATTACTTTTTCGGCTCCCAAGTCAATCTTTACTTGTGCTTTGAATAGTTCATCTGATTGACATCAAAAGGTATTGTATCCCCTCCTGATATACTGATCGCAATCTTTAGTAGGGTTTGACGTGCGTCAAGGAGCATTTGGAGTATGTCGGTATGGAGGGTTAGGCTATGCTTTCCGTATGTTAAAATACCTTCTGTGAATATTTTTTTTTGATCGAATATCGTAAAAGCGTCAGGATGTATTTTATTTCTGACTTTTCCTAACGCACGATCTTCAATATGTTCAAATGCGTTGCGAATTTCTCGAAGTGACTGCACATTGCCTGTTATCGAATTTGGCAATTGTAGATTAATTGAAAAATTTCCAGAAAGTTGTTGAAGCATGTTAACTGCTCGGTTAAGAGCGATGCAGAGAAATTCGGATAGTCCAAGAACCGTAATTATCTGCTGGCACTGGTGCGGAAAAGATCCAGATATGTCCTTTGCTATAGATGTAATTTGACTATAAGCAAAGTATGCCGTATCAAGACGCTTAGAAGCGGCAACAAGAAAAAGGAAGAGATTCTGATCAACAGGTGCGCAAAATTTCAGCCATGTTTGGATAGTATATGTAACAGGTGCATATCCGTTTGAATCGACCTCTGCTATCCGATCTATATCGTAGATAGTAAATTTAAGATCACCCGGACGAAATTCAATCTTTTCCCCGGCACTCGGATTATAACTTATCGGAACACCAGAATCTTCTTCGCCAGGCATTAAGGTGCGTCCATAAACTGTCGTGCCATCACGACCGGCTGGTACAACACGTACAGCGACTACCCAATCATTTGCCCCAACTTCTGGGGTGATATTTATTGAGATGTATTTAATTTCAACTGTTGACATCTTGCCACCCATCACTTTTTTTCAGCACTGTGAGATGAATTTGCAACATTTTGTTATCATAGAATTAAAATTACAAAAAAACTGACTTATATCAAAGCTCCCCCAACCTGTCCACAACCGCCGCAGCCATCATCGCAGCCACCTCACTGGCCTCTGCTCCGCAGTCAGTCTCATCCGCCACGAAAGCCACACCATCCACAGCCCCAACCCTGTTTTGCCTGCCACAAAACCCACGTAAATCACCCCGATTCACACTTAAATTGCCCCGTTTTACGCTTAAATCGTCTTAATTCAAATTTAAATCAGAGCAATTTAAGTTTAAATCATCTTGATTCACACTTAAATCACCCCGATTTACACTTGAATCGTCTCAATTTCAATTTGAATCAGGGTGATTTCAATTGAAATCGTCTTGATTCAAGCGGCAGATTGCGCGTTGCAAGCGGCAGAAGATTCAATTAACACGCCATGCTATTCAGTCATAGCCAGCTTATCCACAATCGCCGCCGTCCGCAGCGGAATCTCAATCCTGCTTCATCCCAGCTTCCCAAAGCGTCACCCTGAACGAGGCATGATCCACATCAAAAACAGGCGGGCGCAGGCCGCGTTCCTGGTAATAGTTGACCACCTTCTGCAATCCGCGTCCCACCCGGTCTGCCATTTTGTAATCTTTGAGCATCTGTGAAATAATCGGATTACGGTAATAGGAAATGCCGGATAATGCACGGGTTAAGTTTAATGTGTTCGGCAAGCTGCCCGGAGAAAACACCTCCATGCGGTCGGTAAAGATGTTGAGGCGTATTCTCTGTCCGAAAATCGACCAGTCGCGGTGCATAAAGGCATTGACGATCAGCTCCCGAACGATGCCTGTATCATAGGTCGGAAGTTCTTTCCTGTGCCCGGTCGCCGGATCAAAGGCAAGCTGGACACGGCTGTGTCGCTTGACGAATCCGATGGCGTATTCAATACACTCGACAATGCTGCAATCTTCAGCCTGATAGTCTGTAATCTCGCTGCCAGTGTCCGGTCCGGCGAAACAGTTGCACTCTATGCCGCTTTGGGGAAGAAAACGCGAAGGAGTTCTGGTAAAGAAGAGGGCACCAAGTACGCTCACACGATTTTCCTCATCAATGCAGTGCAGGTTGTACAGGAGCCGGTCCAGTTCTGTCTCGTCGTAGTCTATCCCCCGATAGGTTTCCACATAATCACGAAAACGCAGTATGTCGAACTGGTTGCGTTGATAGGGAAAGACCGGGGAGACCTCAAAATGGAGCTGCTCGCCGTCCTGAAATAAACGTACAAGCTCCTCGTTACTCGGTTCGATAGAGACCGAGCCAGCCCGAATGTAGAACTTATTTGTTTTTTTTACCTTATACGGTTTATATCGGCCTCTGTCTATATGAATGCAGAGTATTCGTTTGTCCTCAATCAGTAATGTTTCTATATCAGGGATGATTGAGGGAAGAATATTGTTTCTGCATATATTAACAATGCGTTCTTCGATTTTTCGGTCAACGCCTTCAAGCTCTCCATTATCGCGCACACCGATATAGATTCTTCCGCCTTTCATATTGGCAAAGGCCACGATTTCCTTTGCTAAGGAATCATTATGAAAGTCGCATGCTTTAAACTCAACGCGCGAACTTTCGCCTGCTCTTACCAATCTCTTAAATTCGTTGAGCTGCATTGGATACTCTCTGCTGAACAAATTATTTTCTGGAATAATCCCTCACTCTATCAAGTATCCCCCAGCCTGTCCACAATTGCCGCAGCCAGCAGCGGAATCATTAGCTCATGATGTCCGGTGAAATTGAATCCCTTGCCGCCTTCCAGGGTAGGGCGATGCACCACATTGGTGGCAGGTCGATAGGCCCGGATAAAATCAAAATTCGCCGTGGTGAACCGCTTCACCTCATGGCCCAGATTTCGGACCACAGTAAGGGCCTTGAGAAAGACCTCCGGCAGCAGCACCGCTGAGCCAACATTCATATAAACCCCGCCTTCCAGCTCACTGACCAAGCTACAGAAGACCCGGAAATCATGATGGCTACACTGACCAATGGCTGCCCCATCAGCATCAGGATGGATATGGATGATATCTGTGCCCACGGCCACATGCACGGTCACAGGGATGTTCAGCCGTCGGGCCTGGGCCAGAAGGCTCTGCTCGTTAAAGGGAAAGTCTTCCCGGAGCAGGGTGTTGCCAACAGCCTCACCTAAGCCGATGCCTTGTTCTGCCCCCTGATTTATGGCCCTGTTGAGCACCTCGCCGGTCTCTTTGGCTGCCCCGAAAGCCCCGGCCCCTAGCACATCAGCTACATCCTCGGAGGTGCGTCCCACCATAGCAATCTCTGTGTCGTGGATGATGCCTGCTCCGTTCAGAGCGATAGTCGAAATAATTCCTCGCTCCATCAGGTCAATGAGGATGGGATTCAGACCGACCTTGATGACGTGTGCGCCCATGCCCAGAAGGATTGGGCGATCATTATGAAAAGCGGTCATCATCCGATCAATAAACTCTGGAAAATCTACCCCGGCAAACTGCTTGGGCAGGCCATTGATCAGCTCAGCAACGGTCATGCCGGGATGAACCGGGCGGGCGAAATCCTCCACTGTTACCTTGGAGTGGCGGTCGTGGACGGAGTAGGTGTTGAGACCGGTGAAGTCAAGTGGTTCGATATTTCGTGCATTCATGGAGTTGAAAAAGAATCAGTTATCAAAAATATCGTTGAGTGTTGTCGCGGTCAGGATGCGCTTTCCCCATTCTTCAAGCTGTTGATCATTGGCTGCTTGGAGTTGCTCAACAATTCTTGCTTCAAGGGTGCCGAATTTATATTCGAGTAGCTGATGCAACATACTGAATTTTCCTTTTTGAAGTCCTTTTTGAAGTCCCTCTCGCAGTCCTTCTTGGATGGCCTCTTTTTTCCACTCTTTTTTCCATTCCTGTACACGTTCAGCAAGCATTACTCGTACCTCACTCAGTTCATTTAATGGTCCGATTTTTTTCGGTACCGGCTTGTCAGCAAAAAGTACCCGATGAAACCAAACAGTAAAGGCCCGGCGCAAAGAAGCCTGTTCCGGTTCTTTGAGCCAATCGAGTAGATTTTCAACCACTGCGGCGAGATGAGCCGGTTCTTGACTGATTTCAAGTCGAAAAAGGGCGGCAACCAAATTTTTAAGCGGTTGCAGCTCCTGATCCCGGAAGTTGTGCTCCGCCAGCAGCAGATAAGACATGGAAGGCTGATAACGACGCAGACTGCCGGGGATTTCCTCCACAAGTTCATTAAGATCCGTGGCTGCATTCCAGCACGTCTTTCCATTATACAGAACTATCGGGAAAACTGGTGGTAATTTTTTGGTCTTGGTCAGCTTGCCCGTTCTTATGAGATCCTGATATAATAGCCCAACATAGGTCATCATCCGAACACCCATCCAGTGATCGACCGTTGATTGAAATTCAAGCAGCAGATAAATGTAGATCCAGCTTTTGCCCCAGCGCACCCGCCAGACAATATCATCCTCACGATCCCGGATGTCATCGCTGATATAGGATTCGCTGACTTTTTCAAGCGTACTGAAGTCAAGCTGTTCCACCCATTCTCCCCGCACAAAGCCCTTGAGCAGGTCTTCGACCATGTCGTTTTTCGGTTAGCTAGCTCGCAGCTATTCCTCATCCCAGCGGCCGAACATCATTTTTTCCACGATCTCGCAGACAAGGTGCTCAATCCAGAGGTGGGCTTCCTGGATGCGAGGCGTGTAATTGGAGGGCACATTGAGCACCATGTCGCAGTGGGGGTGTACCCCGTTTTCAGGGATAATAGTGCCGCCGGTCAGGGCCACGGTTGTCAAACCCATCTTTTTTGCCTCAGCAAGGGCCTGCACGACATTAGGGGAAGTACCGGAGGTGGTCAGCCCCAAGGCCAGATCTTCGGGCTTTCCCAATGCCTGGATTTGTTTGGTGAACACCATTTCATACGAAAAATCATTACCAATAGCGGTCAGGATAGAGGCGTCAGTTGTTAAAGCAATAGCAGGTAGTGGAGCGCGATTGAGGAGAAAGCGATTAATAAATTCTGCTGCCACATGTTGGGCGTCAGCAGCACTGCCGCCGTTTCCAAAGATAAGCACTTTGCCTCCTTTATTAAAGGTAGCAACAATCTCTTCAGAGAGCTGAATGACCTTTTCGGATGATTCTTTAGCAAAGTCTTCCTTAGCGAGAATAGATTGACTCAAACGGGTATATATAAATTCGTTCATCGGTGATACTGATCAATGTACTGATGTTACAGTTGAGAGAAATGAAAAGCGTTTCCGTACCCGGACGCACGAAAACGCTTTTTGTGATCATAAAGTGATTGAAGAGTTAGGTCAGTTGGTTCATGATTTCTTCAGAGATCTCCTTGATCGCTTTGGAACCATCCACGGAGATAACCTTGGCACTTCCGTTGTTCTTAAAGTAATTTACCGCAGCCATGGTCCCGGTGCTGTCGTCATAATAGATATCATGGCGTTTGCCGATAGCTACTTCGTCCTGATCATCATCACGGGCACTCAATTCGCCGCCGCAGACCCGGCAGACCAACTTGCCGTCTTTTTCTACTGGCTTGATTGCCTCAAAGGCGATGTGATTGGGGTGGTTATTATCATTGGCACAGAGGCGGCGTCCCATGATCCGTTCTTTTGCGATTTCACGGTCCAGCTTAATTTCAATCACATAATCCAGAGCCATGCCAGACTCGGACAGAGCCTTATCCAGGGCCTCGGCCTGGGCCAGGGAACGGGGAAAACCATCCAGAAGCCAGCCTTTTTCTTTTGATTTCTCCAGGGTCTCCAGTACCATGGGGATAGTGATTTCATCCGGTACCAGATCGCCCTTGTCAATGTACTCTTTGGCCTTCTTGCCCAGCTCAGTGCCACCCTTGATGTGCTCGCGGAAAATAGCACCGGATTCAATATGATCCAGACCGTATTTTTCTTTGACAAGAGCACCCTGAGTACCTTTGCCGCTTCCATTAGGACCGAAAGTAAGAATGTTCATAGCTGACTCCTTTGGAAATAAAATAAAAGAACAGGCACTCACTTAAAAAGCCTGTTCTGTTGGTAACAGAGGAAAATTTCCCGTGAGAACACATGGGGCAGCAGGAATCCCTGCTGGTTGAAACACGAATATACAGCAACTGAAAGGCTTCTGCCATGAAAAATATTGGTGTATATTTTGACAACTGCGTATAAAGAGGGTAAGAATGAGTGCGAAATATGCCTGCCTGGCAGGTTGCACTCTATGCTCTAACAAAATACTTTTACAATATAATTTACCATGAAATATGTGAACGTAGGACTGATCGGCTTTGGTACAGTGGGGAGTGGTCTGGCCGAGGTACTTCTTTCTCAGCAGGAGCGTATCCAGCAACGCACTGGCCTGCTGGTTCGTTTGGTCAAGGTTGCTGACAGGTCAGCAAGAGAATTACCAGCCCGGTTTGCTGATACAGTTCTGACCAACGATGCAGCCGATCTCATTAATGATCCTGAGATAGATATTATTGTTGAGTTAATCGGTGGTATTGAGCCTGCCAAGACCTTTGTTATGGAAGCCATTGCTGCTGGTAAGCATGTGGTGACCGCCAATAAGGCTCTGCTTGCTCAGGAAGGCAAGGATATTTTTGCTGCTGCTGCGGCTCAGGGGGTTGAGGTGGGCTTTGAAGCCAGTGTGGGTGGCGGTATTCCCTTGATCAAGGGTCTGAAGGAAGGTTTGGTTGCCAATAATATCCTGTCTATTATGGGAATCCTCAACGGGACTGCCAACTATATCCTGACCCGGATGACCGATGAGGGCAGTGCCTTTGCTGAGGTGCTCAAGGATGCCCAGGATCTGGGCTTTGCTGAGGCTGATCCCACTTATGATGTGGAAGGGATTGATACTGCTCATAAGCTGGCTATTCTGATGACTATGGCCTATGGCATGAATATCACCCATAACGAGATCGTGACTGAGGGGATCAGTAGTATTGAGCCTGTTGATATTGATTTTGCCCGTGAGTTTGGCTGCCGGATCAAGCTACTGGCTATCAGCCGTAATCATGGGGATCATGTGGAGGCCCGGGTTCATCCGACAATGGTGCCGGATTCCCATTTACTGGCATCCATTAATGGGGCGTATAATGCGGTGCATTTTCATGGTGATATGGTGGGCAATGTGCTGCTTTACGGTCAGGGTGCAGGCAAGATGCCCACAGGTTCTGCGGTTGCGGCTGATGTTATGGATATTGCCCGTGATATCGCTGCCGGTTCTGTGGGCCGGGTGCCTTCGCTCTCCTATCTGCCCGAGCATATTCAGGACCGAGGCGTGACCCCACTTGATAAGATTTCCTGCCCCTACTACTTCCGTATAACAGCCCTGGATAAGCCAGGTGTGCTGGCGGCAGTGGCCGACGTGCTCAGCCGGCATGCAATCAGTATAGAATCGGTGCTTCAGAAGGGACGTGAGGAGGCAGGCCCGGTCTCTATTGTTATGCAGACCCATACAGCGACCGAATCTGCTGTATCTGCGGCCCTGGCTGAGATTGATGCCCTGGACACTATTACTGCGCCTACGGTGAAGATTCGGATGCTGGTGGAGGAGTAACTCTTTTATTGATTTTCCAGGCACACTTGATAAGAGCCTTGTGATGTATCGCGGGCATACAAAAGGTAAGCTATGACCAACCGATTCCATAACAAAGATGGTGATCAGAATAATCATTACCCAACCACCAAGGCGGAAGCAACCTGCGTCCTGCCTGCTGAGGACGATATCTTCCTGCACCGGGAGGAGGAACTGGCCTGGCTCGACAAGCACCTGTACCCAGACAAGGTGGTTGCTGTGTGCGGACCCGGCGGCATGGGTAAGACCTCACTGGCAGTCCGTGCCGTGCGCAGGCTCCCTGTTGACCGCTTCCCGGACGGCATCATCTTTCACAGCTTTTACCATCAGGCCGAGACTGCCAAGGCCGTTCAGACTATTGCCCTGGCCTTGGGCATCAAGGGAGAGGCCGACTCGGAGCAGGAGGTGGCTGCGGCTCTGGGGAGCAAACAGGTACTGCTGATTCTGGACGGGGCTGAGGAGGCGGGCGACCTCTCGGCTGTGCTGGGCCTGCGCGGGCAATGCGGGGTACTGATCACCACCCGGAAGAAAAGCGATTGTGGGCCGCTGCGCCTGGACCTGCAACCCCTGCCGGATAAGCAGTCCGAGGATGTGCTGCGGGCCTGGGGCGGGGATGCCGGGGATCAGGATGCCGTTGAGCAGATTGCCGAGCTGCTGGGTGGCTGGCCCGTGGCCCTGCGTCTGGCCGGGCATTACCTGCACAGCACCGGAGAGCCTGCGGCGGACTACCTGCGTTGGTTGCAGGTAGAGCTGTTGATGGAGAAGGCCCAGAATGGGAAAAATCGGGCCGTGGGCTTGGACGGGATCATACAGCGTAGCGTGGATCAATTGAGTAAGGAGGCCCGGCTTGCTCTGGAGATCATCGGGGTATTGGCCTTTGCTCCTTTTCGTGAAGGGGCAAATGTTGCCCTGCTCAAGCACTTTAACCACCGTATGGTGTGGGAACTCTGTCGACTGCTCAAGTCCCTGCTTGTCCAGCGTAAGGCATGGTTGCTCCATTCCACGGAAAGAGATCTGCGCTTTTGCCGCAAGGTGCTGAATGAGCTGGTGGATATGGGCCTGCTGGCGAGATGTGGCAAAGGCTGGCAAGTGAGCCACATCTTGATTTACACTTACGCACACAAGAAGATGTTCTTGAGTGATGTGACGCATAAATTGCTGGCCTGGTATTACAGGGATTTCTTTGAGAAGCACAGTAAAGCCGGACCCGAGGGCTATGCACTGCTGGATGAAGAGCGTATACATTGCCTGCAGGTGATGGAGAGTTGCCTGAACAGGGAGCAATGGAAAGAGGTGCAAGACCTGGCAAAAGCAATATGGGAGTACCTTGACCAGAGCGGGCACTGGCCAGAGCAACTGGCTGCCCAGAAGATGCGTCTGACTGCGGCCCGCAAGTCCGGGGACCGTTACGATGAGGTAACGTGTTACCATATCTTAGGATATGACTGCGGGAAGCGTGGGGAGCATGAGCAGGCCATTACATACTATACATCAGCTTTGAAGAGAGCACGCAAGCTGAATGATAATAAGGAGCAGATATTGCTTTTGGACGGCATTGCTCTGAGTTATCAGGATCTGGACAAGCACGAACAGGCCCTGGAGTGTTATCAGCAGGCCCTGAGTCTCTGTCAGAAGATCGGCGATCAGGAGCAGGAAAGCGACATCCTGAATTATATAGGACAGCTTTTTGAGGAGCAAGACAACTATGACCAGGCTTTGCACTATTACAAGCAGGCCCTGGCTCTGGAGCAGGAGGGCGGGAACAGGGGCGGAGAAGCAGCTGTCCTGGATACTCTTGGTGCCATCTATCAGAACCAGGGGCAGCTTACCAAGGCAATGGAATGTCAAGAGCAAGTCTTGAATATTTTTTACGAGCTGGGTGACCAGGACCGTCAGGCAGAGTCACTCATCAACATTGGCTTCACCCAGGCAGCCTTGGGTGAGTTTGCCAGAGCAGAGGAATCTATGGCCCTGGCCGTGGAGATTGCTGAGGCTCTTGATCTCCCTGAATTGGATGAATGGCGTGGGGAACTGGAGCAGCTGCGGGCTGAGCGGCAGGGGTAGGGGCGACCGGCCGGTCGCCCGTACGGAACGTGGCGGGGGTATATAGCCGGGGATATCGTCGGGCAGAGTAGGGGCGGACCTGCGTGTCCGCCCTTTCTATTTTTGGGTAGGCACAGGGGTCTACCCCTACGGGGTTGTGTTGATTCATCGCCGGGTGTGTAGGGGCAAATCCCCGTGTTTGCCCAGCGTTGTTTCGGGTGGTATGCAAGGGCGACCGGCCGGTCGCCCCTACGAAATCCCCTCCTGGCCTCCTGTGAACCCGCCTCCTGGCCTCCTACGAACCAATCTCCTAGGCTCCTATGAACCCTCCTCCTGGCCTCCTACGAGCCTTCCTCCTGGCCTCCTATGAACCAATCTCCCAGGTACCTGTGAGCATGGCAAAGAAACCCTTGACAAACCCCATGCCCCGCCGTAGGATCTAACCCTTAGAGGTATTATAGGATATCATATCAATATTGCAGAAAAAGGAGGCAGGACATGGCAACAATACAATGGCGGCCCGAGGTCAACGCACTTACTACTCCCCAATCATACTGGATTCGCTTTGTTCCCAGGAATGTGGTTGATTCTGAAGAGCTGGCAAAGCGCATGGCAAAGGCCATGCCCAACTACAGCGAGGAGGAGTTCCGCGCCTTCCTGAACCTGCGCAACGAGATCATCCAGGAGGCCCTGACCAATGGCGAGCAGGTTACTGAGGAGAATGCCTTTATCTATAGTCTGTCCTTTACCGGCAGGCTGGACGAGCCAGATGACCCGCTACCAGACATCAACGAATGCCTCCAGGTACGGGTTCGGGCCTCGCCTACCATGACCGACGCTATCCGAAAAGAAGCCAAGACTGAACGCCTGCCTATGAGCAAGAAGCTCCCGCTTATCAACGCTGCTGAAGACACCCTGCTCAAGCTGGACAATGTGCTCAACCCGCAAGGCGCACTCCAGCTCACAGGCAATAATCTTTTGTTCGATCCAGAGGGTGGCAGTGGTGAGTGCGTGATCAAGGGCACCCGGAATGACCAGGTTGTACAGACCCGCTTTCCCTCTATCTCCAATACCATGGTTATGGTTATGCCAAGGGTTCCTGTCCAGGACGCCCCCTGGAACAACGAATACACCATCTCGGTAAGCACCTATTACAGCGAGCACGGAACCCTGCGTACCGGCACCTATGGCCGGATGTTGCGTTCCCCCTTGCTCGTGGAGAGCTTTGGCGAAGAGACCGGCATCCTCACCGGCAAGGCTACCAGTCCTAATGTCAGTATAGTGGGGGGTGATGTTGCTGCCCCGACCGACCTGCGCATCCGGGCAGTGTTGGACCTACGCGAGGATGTCCTGCTCTTCAGTCTCATAGGTATGCGGCCAGAGGACGACACAGGGCCAACAGTGACGGTTACAGGCAACGGTAATTACCTGCTGGAGGGGCCATCGGGTTCCCATGTGAACAATCTGAGTATCCGGGTGAACAGCTATGCTGCGCTCAAAGATATGATCCGCAGTGATTATAGCGGTAGTCTGATAGATATCCTTCAGATCCTGGTCTATCCTGCCTGAGCAGGGCTTGCTGATGCCCGGATTTTTCTATCACCATGATTTCCCCTGAGACAAGGCCCATGTCCGGCTTTTGGGTAAGGGGTACAATAAGAGTAACGTTGGGCAGGTGACTCCAGGGAGTCACCCCCTCAGTATAATAGAGTAGAGAGGAGACAATCCATGAACATGATGCTTTGCCAACAACGCTTGCAGATGCGGGCAGTTATCTTTTACGCAGCATTGCTTTGCCTGTTGCCACTCAACACGGTGCAGGCCCAATCAGGCAATAACGTGTTATCCGAGATCCTGTCAGGCCTGCAACCTTTTCTCCAACCGGGAGAACCGCAACCGCATATGCAGCCGCAGTCTGCATCAGGGAGCTGCAATGCCCGGTACGAGATCGTCATCAACAATGTAGACGGCAGTGTGGATAATAAGGTGATTCGTTTTGGTGAGTTTCAGAGTCAGGGCTACGGACGGAGGTCTGACCGGGCTGCTGCACGGGCCAGGCAGAACGCGGAACAA
Source organism: Candidatus Electrothrix sp. (assembly GCF_052785085.1). Classification (NCBI taxonomy): domain Bacteria; kingdom Pseudomonadati; phylum Thermodesulfobacteriota; class Desulfobulbia; order Desulfobulbales; family Desulfobulbaceae; genus Candidatus Electrothrix; species Candidatus Electrothrix sp. The sequence continues at coordinate 37,194 of NZ_JALAAI010000007.1, read as the reverse complement.
TGCGTAAGAAGCCATTGGCAGGCCAGGGGGAGTGGTATGGTGCCCTCGCAATGCCAGGATCAGCAGCGGATTATGGGGTACCATATCCATGATCTTGAGCAGACCTTGCAACAGGAGGTCTGTCAGGGGATGAATCCGCATTCCTGTACCCGGGATACTGTCCCGGTTCGCTATTCCCTGTTTGCCACAGTGGACGGAGAGCAGGGATGCGGTACAATGAACGAAGGGATGTCCAGGACCCTGCTTGCCAGCGGCCTGACAACCCGCTGCCCATGTCAGGACAACAGGAGGGGACCAGGCTGGGGCAATGATCGGGGCCGTGGCCGGGATGGCTGGCCAGGTCATAGACCACGCAGGCAGATTGCTACTCCTCAGCAGGTTTCACCTGCCCAGGGCATAACCTTTTATCATATTCCCCGCACCACCTTGGTCACCTGGCAACCTGTACGCAGGGCAGCAAGCTACCTGGTTGAGGTGAAGTATAATGGGAGAGTATGGACGTCCCTTACCACAAGCGGAGATGCTACCTTTGCCAGCTTTGATTTTCCTGGAGCCGGGCAGGGGCAATGGCGGGTTACGGCCAAGAACCGACGCGGCAGGCAGGGAACCCCGAGTCCATGGTATAGCTTCAGTTATCAACGTTAATCAACTCCCTGTCTTCCTGTTGTCTCTCTACAGGCAGACAGGGACAAGGTGAAGAACCTATGAAATACATTCTCCTTATCGGTGATGGCATGGGCGATACCCCGGTGCCGGAACTTGGGCATAAGACCCCGCTGGAAGTGGCAAACAAGCCCTGTATTGATCGGCTTTGCGCAGCAGCAGAACCTTTGCTGGTTCGCACTGTGCCAGAGGGCTACCCGCCAGGCAGTGATGTGGCGAATCTGTCCCTGCTCGGGTATGAGCCGGAAAAGTACTACACAGGCCGGGCCCCGCTGGAGGCGGCCAGTATGGGCGTGGACATCCCGGAAGGTGCGCTGGCCTTTCGTTGTAACCTGGTGACCATGCGCTCTGAAGGCGATGGACGGTTCACCATGCTGGATCACAGCTCAGACCATATCACCACCCCAGAGGCCACCGAGCTTATCAAGGCTGTGCAGGCGGCCTGCGGCACGGATCGTTTGCGGCTGTACCCTGGCGTGAGCTATCGCCACCTGCTCATCCATCAGGGAGATGCCCCGGCCTCTTTGACCACGGTACCCCCGCATGATTATCTGGGCCAGGACGTGACCGCGTTCTATGAACAGTATCTTGCTGTGGATTACCTTGCCGAGCTGATGCAGACCTCTGCCCAAATACTGGCTGGGCATCCTGTCAATCAGCAACGGGCCGCCGCAGGCAAGGGCACAGCTGATAGCCTCTGGATCTGGGGTGAAGGGCGCAAGCCTGCCATGAACACCTTGCAGGAACGGCATGGAATCACCGGGAGTCTGATCTCGGCTGTGGATCTGCTCAAGGGCCTGGGCGTGTGCGGAGGTCTGGATGTGCCCGAGGTCAAAGGCGCAACCGGCTGGCTGGATACCAATTATCAGGGTAAGGTGGATGCGGCTCTGGATGCCTTGCAGACCCAGGACTTTGCCCTGGTGCATATTGAGGCCCCGGACGAGGCCGGGCATAAGGGATCTGCATCGGATAAGGTGCTTGCTATTGAGGACTTTGACAGCAAGGTGGTGGCCCCCATTATTGCTGAGATGGATCGCCGGGGCGAACCCTATCGCCTGGTAGTGACCATGGATCATTACACCCCCATTGCCCGCCGCACCCATGAGGACTGGCCCGTGCCTATGTTCCTCTACGATTCCACAGGCGTTGCCCAGCCTGCCCAGGTCACCTACACTGAGGCAAACATCATTGCCGCAGCAGAGCAGGCAAAGCTCTGCCTGGAGAGTGGAGCTGCCTTTTTCACCCGCTTTATAACGCCTCATACCCCAGAGGATGGAGAGAAGCATGGCTGACCTGAATATGAAGATGACAGACCCGATCTTTCGGACCCAGTACCGGGTTATCTACGGTGATACTGACTCTGGTGGGATTATGTATCATGCTAACTATCTCCGCTTGATGGAAATAGGTCGCACAGAGATGCTGCGTAGCTGGGCCATCCCCTACAGCGAGATGGAAAAGCAGGGGCTTATTCTTCCGGTGACAGAAAGCTACCTCCGCTACAAGGCCCCGGCCAGATATGATGATCTGGTCACCATTGCCACCTCCCTTGCGGAGCTGAAGCATGTCTCCTGCCGTTTTCATTACAGGATCAGCCGCTGGGAAGAAGGGCAGGGCCAGGAGCGACTTCTGGTCAAGGGGTTTACCCAGCTTGCCTGCATTAATCGCCAGGGCAAGTTGACACCTTTTCCAGTAAATATTCAGGAAGCTATGCAGGGGATATGGCAGCAGGTCTCATAGTTTGTGTATAAAAGAATGATAGAGAGAAAAAAGCTATTGACGGGATTCTCATACTCATGTATAGTGGTCATCAAGTGTCGCGGGGTGGAGCAGTCTGGTAGCTCGTCGGGCTCATAACCCGAAGGTCATCGGTTCAAATCCGGTCCCCGCTACCACAAAGACATTTCAAGGCCATACAGTAATATTGTACTGTATGGCCTTTTTTTATTGCAAGGTACCTGTTGGCATTTTAGTCTGATGAAGCCAGCTGTTTGCTTTGGTTCGCTTTGACAACTGGCTGGCAAGGACTGAAGGTCATTTGATGTTATTCTAAGCACATTCTAAGCAAATCTATTGGGGGAAGGTATGTACGCACTGGCAGTCAACGGAAGTCCGAGAAAGGGAGGCAATACAGAAACCTTATTAAAAGAGGTTCTGGGAGAGCTTGGTAACGAAGGTTGGGAAACAGAGTTGATCAAAGTCGGAGGAACCGATATCCGTGGTTGCCTGGCCTGTAGTGCCTGTTTTAAAGAAAAGAATAACCAATGCTCTCAGATTAAGGATGCCTTTAACGAGATCTACGCCAAGATGCTCAAGGCTGATGCCATGATTCTGGGTTCACCAGTCTATTTTGCAGCTGTTGGGGCTGACCTGAAGGCCCTTATTGAACGGGCAGGGTATGTTGCCTTTGCCAATAACCATGCCTTTGCCGGGAAGATCGGTGCAGCCGTGGTTGCAGTCCGCAGGGGTGGAGCGACCCATACCTTTGATACCATTAACCACATGTATCAGATGTCCCAGATGATTGTGCCAGGTTCAACCTATTGGAATATGGGATTTGGCCTGCGCCGGGAAGAGGTCACCGATGATGCTGAGGGAATGGCGAATATGCGTCAGCTTGGGCGGGCAATCAGCTGGCTGGGCAAGGCCATTCAACCAGCCTTGGCAAGTTATCCCAAAAAGGGCGGGGCGCATGAGTAGCAGGCAGGAAAGATAGTTTTTTAATGAATCCCACCCCCTTATTTAGGGCTTTAGGGGGCGGGGTCTTTTATTATGCAGAGTATTGAGCCAACTCCAAGGATAGGGATAAGTAAATTACGACATTGTGCTGCAATCAATCCAGACAGTGCCATCTTCAATAAACTGTTCCGCCTCTTCTTCATAATCCCTGTTGCGTAAACAGAGATCAAGCAGGAATTCCCGTGCGTGTTTATACAGTTGCCTGCGTTGTTTTTCTCTCTCCCTGGGATTTTCCTGGCTTGCTATTCCGCTGAGTATCCCATCAATGATAGACTCCAGTATGGGAGTATATTCGGCAGCATTCTCCATAAGGATAGATTCGTGCCGTACATGGAGGTTATCTAATACTGAAAGGAGGATCTTTTCTTCTTGTGTTTGCATTGTTTCTACTGAGCTTGGTTAGAGGGTGATGAAGTGAAAAAGGGCCAACAGGAGCAGGCCTGCAATAAGAAAAACGAGTCGATGAAACAGTGTTTTCATCATATTCCTCTTTTGGAGAAGCAGTTAGGCATGGGATAAAGCAGCCTTATTGCGTTTAATTTCACTCAGGACAACCCCTGTTACTTTAAAAGCTGGGATTTCATCTGTCCTGACCATATGATAAAAATCGCATTGCAGGCAGAGCGTGTTTTGTTCTCTGATATTTTTCTGGGGCATATCGTCGTGGCAAAGATTATTTGGTATAACCCAGCAGCAGCGCCCTGCATTCATCCCAGAATGCACACCATCTGCTCCCTGCTCAACAGCAACCGGGCAGACCCCTTCAGCAGCGTTTTTTCCACCAGGTTCTTTTCCGCATTGCTTGAATTCCCAGCAATTTATTTTTGCCTGTGTCATGATGACTCCCATAATATTTTCTCCTGTTTTGTTCTGATGATAATGAAGGAATGTGAGTAACTGTTCAGCAATTGATGAGGAATCGGTTAATTTCCCCTGGAGCAGAAGCTCACTCCCAGTAAGGTCAGGAGCGAGCCTTTACTTGCAGTTACCAGATCTTATGGTTACTTGATCCGGTTACTTGATCCAGACCTCAACCCTGCGGTTTTTCTCCCGACCAACTTCTGTCTTGTTGGAGGCAATGGGAAGTTCTTCACCCACGCAGAGCACATCACGTACAGGAAGCCCCATAGCCTCGAATTCTTCCTTTACAGCTTCTGCCCGCCGACATGATTTCCTGTAGTTTTCTTCGTATGGTCCTTTGCTGTCTGAAAAACCAACAAGGATAGTTTCTCCAGCCTGATTCTCTGCCAAGAAGTTCATTAACCTGTTCAGGTCACGCAAGCCTCTGTTGTCCAGCTTCATACTTTCTCCTTGAAAGCGAAAGCTTGCAGACAGTTTCCTGGCATTGCGCACGGTATTGAGATATTTATAGAGCTTCTGGAAGTTATGATTCATGCCGGAAATCTCAACCTTATGTTGCTTGGCAGTAATTGTCAGATCAACAAAGCGGTTTTTCCGAACATATTTTTGTCCTTCTTCTCCCAGGGCAAAGGCAATAAATTGTTGTGTATAGGGGTTGTCTGGCAGGGCCGGGGTATAGAGGTACAGTCGTCGGCTCACCGGGTAATCCTCAGTGGCAACAGTGAATACTGTGGGTTTGATGGCTGTGCCTCCGTCTGATACACTGAGTACCTTGTTGAATTTTACATAGGGAAGTCCGCAGTAGCCAATGGCGTTGATATCCGTATTGACTGCATCAGAAAGATCTTCATTGGACTCCCAGCGTTGTGCTGATGCAACGAGTTTATTTTTTTTACCCAGGATGAGGCTCTTAAAGGTGTCATGGGTGCCGGAGTTTTCATCACGGGCATGAACTTTTATAGGAGCGTCTTTGCCACCAACCTGTGACCAGTTATTAATTTCGCCGGTAAATATCTTGCCAAGGGTTTCCGAGGTCATCCGTGAGCGCAGGATATTGGCTGTATTAACAATTATGGCCACACCATCCAGGGCCAGGACATGCTCACTGGCAACGCTCTTCATATCACCAAGCGATGAAAGTGCTGCAACTTCTTTGTCTTTCACCCTTCGTGAGGCCATGGCAATATCGCATTTTCCTTCCTGTAACCCCTTAAAACCTGTTGAAGAACCATGTGCCTTTATTTCAATAACCTGTATAATGTTTTGCGCATTGAAGACACCCTCCACATTTACTTCAACACTTGGTATGATCTCTTTTCTGCGGACAGTATCAGCTCCTATTTTTTTGAGAAACGCCTCTGCCAGATCAGGTGCTAACTTAGCCCCTATGGTGTTAGAACCGTGCAGGCGCAGGATTGTTTTTGAGGTTTGAGCAAAAGCCTGCTGGCTACCAAGCGTTGCCATGAAAAATATCAGAGCTGTGATGGCAATCCATCCCTGATACTTTGTATTTCTTCTGGTCTTCTTCATGTTATCTCCTTGCATTTCCTGTTCATCTTGTCCGGATCGGACTGCTTATTATGTTGCGTGTTTTTTCACAAACAAGCTGTTGAATAATCCGCTAATTAAAGCGAAAAATATTCAGAGGAGATTAAGGGGAGAATAATAATCGGTTAAACAGTATTAAGGATGGGTTAGGAAGGACTGTGGATGTTTTTTATGACCCTGTTTTTCAAGATTTCTTGAGAAATATGTTGTTGCTGCCTATAGTAGATGTAGATATGTTAGGTGTAGATTTGATGAAGATGTTGCTGTTGAGTGATATTTCTAAAAACCGGAGTTTTTATGCCGAACACAGCCTATTTAGAGCATTATACAGTCGAGGACTATGTCCATTGGGAGGGTGACTGGGAATTAATATACGGTGCCCCTTATGCCATGTCGCCGTCTCCTTCCATTACCCAGCAGCGGTTGGCGAAGCGGCTCCTTGTCCTGCTGGATGTACAGTTGAAGGAATGTCCATTATGCGAGGTGCTGAGTGAGGTGGACTGGCATTGTGCTGAGGATATTATTGTCCGGCCGGATATTGTGCTTGTCTGTGATGTGGAAGGAGAGCGGCTGATTGAGACGCCGGAGCTGATCATTGAGGTTGTTTCGCCGTCCACAGTAAAACGGGATGAGCAGATAAAGCGGGTTTTATACCAGGAAAACGGGGTGAAAACCTACATCCTGGTGTATCCGCAGGAGCAAAAGGTGGTCATCTATCAGCTCGTCAAAGGCGAGTATCAGCAGGTCAGAGGAAAGAAAGAGCAGGTTTTTGATTTTCAGGTGCAACATTGCGCCATTAGGCTTGCATTGGATGAGATCTGGCAGGGCTGAGAAGGTCTCCTCATAACCATTTCTTCTTGCGAAAATACCAAAACAAGCCTGCCGGGATAATCAAAAAGAAAAGCCACAGGATCGGATAGGCCCATTTCCAGTGCAGCTCAGGCATGTACTCGAAATTCATGCCGTAGATCCCTGCTAAAAAGGTGAGGGGGATAAACACCGAAGCAAAGAGGGTAAGCACTTTCATGACCTCGTTCATTCTATTGCTGAGGCCGGAGATATAGAGCGAGGACAGACCTGCCAGCAGCTCCCGGTAGGACTCTACTGCTTCGCTGAGGCGCAAGGCATGATCAGAGACATCCCGGAAATAGATATTGGTCCGTTCGTGAATCAGCGGTGAGTCACTGCGCAGGATAGCACCAGTGAGTTCTTTGATCGGTACAACATGCTTTTTAATAAAGATCGCTTCTCGCTTGAGCTGCTGAATGGTTATTGGCATATCCTTGGTGGGCTCGGAAAAAAGGAGCCGGTCTTCCAGCAGGGTGATGGTATCATCCATCGTGTCAGTCAGATGGAAGAGCTGGTCAACCAGGATGTCGATCAAGGCATAGGCCAGGTAATCTGAACCCATGCTCCGTATTTTCCCTCTCCGGGTCTTGATCCGCCGAATCAGCGGCTGAAAGAGATCATCTGTCCTTTCCCGAAAAACAAATACCGCATTGGCAAGAATAAGCAGACTGATCTGTTCATGCTCGACCACCATCTCCTGCTTTTCTTCATTCTGTATTCCCGTGAGGTTACTGGAGACAATAAAGAGGTAGGAGTCGTAGACCTCAAACTTGGGGCGCTGGTGGGTGGTGAGGATGTCTTCGATAACAAGCGGGTGAATGCCTGCCATAATCCCTATTTCTTCTATAAGATCAACATCAGAAAGCCCTTCCACAGTAATCCAGGCCACGCTCTCACTGTCGTCAAACCCGGCAAGTTCTTTTGGCGAGCCAATGCGTTGCTGGTCAACGGTTTCTTTATTATAGGTGACAGAATGGATAGCGGTTTCCAGCTGGCAGAAATCACCTACATGGATCAGGGAACCAGGAGGCAGTCCGGTTTTTTCTGAGGGATTGGTCAGGGAGTCTTTGGAGCGGCCCTTTCTCTTGCTCAGCCTTTTTTTCGGGGAGGTCAAAAGCTGCTGCGCTCCTTTGCGCAAGCGCTTGAAGCTTTCTCCGGGATTTTTGCTTGGTTTCTGCACCTTGTATCTTTTGAGATAACTGAGGATATGTAATAATAACTTATTATAAGTTAAGCAAAGTCACAAACCCTGCCTGTTCAAAATGTTCATCCGAAGTCAAAGCATAAGTGATGCTCTTTTCTTTCATCACAATAAATGACATACAATCCACCAGTCCCCAATCTTTGTCCTGATATTTTCCGAACATTGCCAGAGCGGATTCAAACAGTTCTTGGGAAACAGGGACTATTGCAGTATGTCGGTCATTTTGGAGAAGCTGAATATATCTGAAGGCTTTATCGCGAAGATGAACTGAAGACAGCATGTTGCCGAATTCCATGAGAACAGCGGAAGTTGTGACAAGACGAACAGGTTTTTTTAATGTTTTGCTGAGATCTACGGCTTGTTTATGATATTGATCTCTTTTGTGGGTAATGGCAACCAGGTAGGAAGTGTTAAGAAAATAATTCACTTCTCCGGCCTCTTGGGTAGCCCGTAAAGATAATGATCTGTATTTAGCGACAGATCCTCCGGCCCCAGATCCTCCGCCTGTTCTGCTAACATATCCAAAACCGTTTTTTCCTGAACAGGTTGAACCAGGAAGTGTTTTTCGTCAAATTCCAGATGAATTTCATCCCCCTGGAGGTCGTTTAAAAAACGCAGCAGAATTTCATGAATTTTTTCTTTGTGGACTGTCATTTGTGTCATTTTATCTCCAGAGTTAAGGACGAACAAGGCTACAATTTTTGAAATTAGGGATATTGTAACATCAAGTTGTCATCACGTCAATTCAGCGGGATAAGGTCATGCATTCAGGGGGAAACCGCTTTATCCTCGTTCCTAGACAAGAATTTGATTTTGTTGTACTAAATCAGATCTGTGCTACTGAGGATGCCTTGCAGCAAGGCTGCCGGATCACAGTTTTCCAGTTTGCAGGGGCAGCTTTGCGGATATCGCTGAGATAAATTTCATGATGCTTGCCGATTCGTTGCTCTCCGGCTTCCTCAATAAAGCTGTGAACCTTTGCCACGGTCGGGCCTTCTTCTGAAAACGGGCCGACATGCAGGGTCTGAGCAGCCCTCCCTTCCTCAAATAAGGCAAAGCGTACCTGGGAAAGAGCAGAGGGATTCTTTTTTCGGGCCACTTCTTCTTTGGCTGTATCCACCATGTCCTCGGTTATATATTCCGGTTGCATGATCATGAGCGTCCAGAACCAATATTCTTTCTTGTCCACGCTGAATGCAGCCATATCATCTGCCCACCACAACCCTTCCAAAGGCATTACGCCGTAATCAATGCCTATCTCTCTTTTTTTGATCATAAATTTCAAGGTATAGGCAAGAGGATATAAGGCAGCAACAGCCTCCTGAAATGCCGGCGAGCTGTTGGGGTCACCTTGACCATCGATCATAAGAAAGTTCATTTCCGGGACATCAACCAGAACGACCTTCTTGGCAGACGGTTTATAGAGATGCTTCAGTTCTTTTTTATAGTCTCTCTTGTGCATTTCATTCTCTTCAAACAAAAGTCGGCTTTGTTCAGCCGCTGGCGTGCCGGTCAGATAGTAAAGGCTCTTCAGTCAGTCTGTACCCCTGTTGCGTATAAAAAAAATACTGCTGATCTAATCAAAAGCATCTGATCATCTTAACCGACCGCGGATGATTTTCATTCTGAATGATCCAATGACGATCCACCATTTTTAGAAAAATAACCTTTTCTTCATCTGTGCCGCTTCCGTCTTCTCTGCAATATCTCATCTTCACGGTCAGGGAAGCACTTGTCTCTGAAATATCTTCAGCAAGGAACTCAACAAGGTTAATCGAGGTGATCGGCTGCTCCGGTCGGTTTTCCGCCTTCATCCATCTGGCTGTGGCCTTGATATTCATGGCAGGATGCAGTTTTTTAGCCTCGGCAAACTGCTCTTTGTTCAAATAAGTAAGATAATCAACAACAACGTCTTTGGGAGAGGAGGGAGGGGACAAAAAAAAGCCTTTCAAATGGAGGGAAAGACCCAGCAACAGTAGGATCGCACCGATAACGACTGCGATTTTTTGCCGCTTCGGTGGGACGGTGATTACATTGCCCAGCTTGGAAACAATAGCCAGCAGGAGAAAAAAGAGTCCTGCCACGATGAGCAGAGAATGAACAGGGGAACCTATTAAGACAGCAACGAGTTTATCCATAGTATATTGATGTTATATTCTTCGGATCATTTTTTAACTGCTCATCTCACCTTCTTTTTTTTCCCGCCGCAGAACATAATATCCAGGGCTGCATAGAGCATGAGCAGGCCTATGGGGAAGAAAAAAAGGCTGAGTCCCAGGGGCAGCCAGGTGGCCTGCCAAACCCGCAGGGGCTTTTCTGGTTGAGAGCGGAGAAAGTCCTTGATCTTATCCGCCGTGTTTCTGGCAAGAAAGCCGCCGGTTTCATCAAAGCTGTTCAGGGGCACCTCATCCGAGTCGGTCTGGAGCACGACCCTGTCATTCACCAATCTTTCCGTTCTGCCGGAGCGCCGTACTTGGGTGATTTCCTTGCTCACAGAGGCATTTTTAAGATCAACGATAGAGGTTTTCTGTATCGGAATCAGGCCGACGGCCCGCTCTTCCAGGCGGCAGTTGACTTGATTCGGTTCCACGTATTCACAGGTCAGGACAGAGACCGGATATACATAAAAAAGCACCGAGGTGAGACCGACCATGAAGAGGCCGAAGAAGAGCAGGACGCATATCTCAAAGATTCTGGACTCTTTTTTCTTTCTTGTTCTTACCCGTTTCCAGTGCTGTTGTTTGGTTTTTCCTTTTTCGGGCCGGGTCGGAAGGCTTTGAGGAAGTCGAAAAGGAACTGAGCCTTTTCGCGGATTTTCGGGTAGGCGTTTTCAAATTCCCGGATGCGGCGGGAGGATTGGTACAGCCCTTCCATACAGCGGGAGGTGGCTTGCAGGCGTTGGTGATAGACTGACTGAAGCAGCCGCTCCAGGAGGTGCTCAATAGGTTCGAGATGCTTGACCTCGGCCAGGCCCTGTTCAAGGTCGGCCATGACCTCCGGGCTGAGGCGCAGGGTGTCGTTATGCTCCTGCACCAGTTCGGCGGTGTCGTCCACCATTCCCTGATAACCGGGCAGGGCCTTGTGCAGCGCTTGCACGTCCGCTCCGTCAAGGGGTGGCGTAAGCTCCACGCCCAGTAATTCCGCAACCTGTTCGATGGTGACATTATCGTTCGGCATTGTCAGTCCTCTCTGTAAAAGTTTGATAGGTATGAAATTACGTTAAACCTGCGTGTTTCTGCTGTCAAGGGAAAAAAAGGGGGGGAGGGTGCTATTTCGGGAAGGGCCGGGCTGGGTGGAGATAGGCGGCGTCTGGGTTGGAGGGAGGAGAGGGCTGGGTAAAGCTAGAGTGGTTCTTGGTTGAAGCAAGATGACTTCTAAACACAATCAGAAGAAACACTATTGAAATCTATCTCCGCCTTCTCCCTTTTTGAGCTGTCTGATAAACTAAAAATGTACCGAGAAGTAAAGAGAGAAAAAGAAAGGTTGCACTCCAGAGAAATACAAGGCGTACTCTAATAGTTGCAAGTGATTTTTGAGTCCAAAGGCGTTCAGCTTCATATTCTGCTTGTCTTAATTCATCCAGCCCTAACTCAGGGCAGCGAGAACCGAAAACATTACGAGCATCTGGAGTACAAATATTTCCTTTAGTAAATCGTTCGTTAGTTGTGGGGACTTGATAAGTGTATCTGGATAGATTCCAGAGATAGGTTATTCCGGCTCCAGCGAAGCTTATCAGGCTTATAAGTAAAACTGTATTGACAACAACACGTTTTGCTCCCTTGAATAATTGGAAGGAAACAGCAATAGTAATAAGTTCAATTATGGCGGTAACAAGAACAATCCCTGAAGGCCAAGGAGGAGATAGCTCCGCCAATGCAGCAGCAAAAGGTACTGTCGCACCACCTACTGACCATATAGAGAGCCATCTAAACTCTTTCAGGATGAATTTAAAATCATCTAGTCCTGTAGCCGCCATGAGCTTTCTTCTCTCTGCTTTGACCTTGGTCTTGTGAGATCACTACTGTTTGCCCGTATTCTACATTGGTAAAGGCAAGTGTACCTTTTTTAACAAAGCCATCTGGCCACACTGCATAATACTTATAATCGCCAGCAACATCAAATAAAAGTCCTTTTACATGCTCGCGCCAACGAGTGCATTTCGCTGGATCAAACGGATCAATCTTTTTTACCCGACAAAGTTCATAAAAAAAGGTGGGGATCAACCAAACTCTGCCGTTTTGAGGTACTGTTGATATATTTATACCAATTTCTCCAGCACCACAACCTCCTTCTACCCATACAGGTGAGAGATGTTCGGCTTGGGTTATACGATAAATATTTAAGAGTAAGGCTAGTTTTTTCAAGAAAGTAGCACTATCATCAAACAGATATGTTAATGGGAAATGAGAAGAAGCATACGCTTTAGAAACCATTTTTTTTTGATGCTTCTCTAACATATTAAGTGCGGGACGCCAAAGTTCTGAAGGATAATCAAGCTGATTCAAATTCCATTCAAGCACAACTATCCGAAAGGCCACATCAGCCAGCTCTTCAGCAAGAAAGTTTGGTTTGCTATAAAGATGAGTGGACAAAAAAGAACTTCCATGGTGACAATCAAGCAAATCAACTCTCCCGTCTTCCTCTCGGAAAAAAGTTGGATTTATATTTCCTGTATCAATCATTACCTGAAATGTACGTTTGATCAGGATATAAGCATTGTCTATATCCTGTGGAATTAAATTATCAGGAGGTTGCTTTCCGAAAGAGCAAGGAGTTCCCCAAACAAGAATAAGGAAAAAACAGACTGAAAAACTGCTGAAACATTTTGATAACATTTATACCTCCGTCTATTTTGGTTACAAGGGTACAGCTTAACTGCTACGCTTTGCCCAAATTTTTACTCCCTCTCAATCTCCAACCTTCCCCTGCGCTTTTACGTTAAAGCGAGTCGTTCTGTTTTGCCGGCCCGTTTCAAGGATTAAACGTACTCAAAAGCCCCGTCTTCTCATCCTCAGCAATATATAAATAACTCGTTGCTTCTTTGTCAGGGAGGACGTTTACAATCCGCCACGCACTGTGCAGCGAAACCTCCTCAAATGCTGCGTTTCTAAAAGGGCAGATCTGCTGAAAGGTTTCGATCTTTTCCCATCCAGCTCCAGCTTGGATTTGATCACGCCCTACAGAACTCGCCCAAGGAATCAGAGAGGTAGAGCCGGACAAGAGCCAATCGTAATTTACTCCATCTGCTAATGAAAAAAGCTGGACTTGCGCATCTTCTATCGCCACCCCGGAAGGCAATGCAAGGCCCGTTTCTCGCTGCACAACTTCCTTTGTCCTGGCTTGATGCTCGACCCAGAATTTAATAATGAGCGGACTGGCAAATAATCCCAGAACAAGGAGGAGTATGTAGGGTTGGTATTTTTTAAATTTTCCTTTGGACCTGCTCATTCTCCGCCCTCAATCTCCTCAACCCGCCCCTGCGCTTCCTCCCAAACCGCATACTGCCCCTCCAACTGCTTCGCCACTTCGTTATACTCCTTGCTGGTTTTATTCCAGCGGGGCTGATCCGCATAAAGCGCAGGATCAGCCATTAAGCCCTCCAGCTCCTCCTTGCGCTTTTCCAACGCTTCAACCTGTTTCTCCGCCGCCGCCGCCTTTTTCTTCCAGGGCTTGAGCTGCGAATTGAGCTGCTGCCGCAGTTGCGCCCGCTGCCGTCGTTCTTCCTTGCGATCACCTGAACCGGCAGCGTCCTGTTCCGTTTTCACAGGGACACTCTGTTGCTGCTTCTCCTGTTTCTGCACGGCAAGCTGTTCCTCTTCCATTCCTTTACGGGCCGCAAGGTAATCATCAATATTGCCTTCATGAAGAATCGCCCGTCCGTCCCGGATTTCCAGGACTTTGTTGACAAAGGAGTTCACAAAGGCCCGGTTATGGGAAACCACGATGATGCTGCCCTCGTACTGGGCCATTGCCTCCTGTAAAACTTCCTGAGAAGTTATGTCCAGATGGTTGGTGGGTTCGTCCAGGAGCATGAGGTTGGCAGGCTTGACCAGCATTTTTGCCAGGGCAAACCGCAATTTGCCACCGTCAGCAAGGTGCTCAAGGCCCTTGGTTGCAAATTGGCTGTGGCTTAGGAGGTGCTTAACAAGGTGACAGCACATGACAGAGCCAAGATCCAAAATAAGAAGCCAATCAGGATACTGATATCTATAAAAAGAAATGTTTTCGCCGGATGCTCGGATTGGTCCCTTTTCCACGTTGGCCTTCTTTTACCAAGCGTGAAAATGAAAAGGATGATTTCACCTGTAGAAAAGAAAAAAATTCCTACAATGAATCGGAACAAGACGTGAATAATACCTTCCAGCAGAGTACTTATCATTTCATGACCTCATTATTCTTTCCCCCATCACCTTTGTTCTGCTGGGTATTTTGCTATGTGCTGAACCAATGAATGTACATAATAATTGTGCCCGATTGGGTGCCCATTGTACAGCCCAAAAAATCGGTTCCATTGTTGATTTCGGTTGCGTAGGAAACCGGATTGTCAAGCGAGTTGAGCGACCACCAATCTCTATCAAGGGTCATATTGAAGTTTGGCTCATCCACTTTGTGCGTAAAAAGTTGGTTCTGTAAGAGTTCCGCTTTCTTTTCTTGAGGAATCATGACCTTCAACCATAGGGCATTGTCTATTCCAGAGCCAAGAAAGAAGTAGTTCAATCCCTTTGTTCCTGCTGGCAAATCAATCTCGGTGATTCGTTCAACCTTTGCGAGCACGGAAGCATCTATTTGGTTGCCCTTGAGTTCAACATCGTCGCCAAAATCAAGGCAACCTGACACTATGAAGAGAGCAAGCAGTAGCAGGGCGAGTAACGACCAATAACGTGAACGATAAGACATGGTGATAAAAATAGGGTTGGCCGACCGAAATATTGTCCAGTCGATCGGGCTCAATCAGATAATTCGGGTAATGCGTTGTCCGCTTTTGTTACACGCAAGCAAACTTCCGATCTTACATCCTTAAAACCACATGCTCCATATCCGCATCAGACCGATTAGAGCTGATACTAAAGCCCAGCTTGGTCACCAGACGAAGCATCTCATTATTATTGCGCAGCACATCCCCTTCCATGGTCTGCATGCCATGACTCCGGGCCGTATCAATAAGATGACGCATCAGCTGATGGGCAATACCCTGACGCTGCCATTGATCAGAGATAACAATGGCAAACTCACAGCTTTTTCCGTCCGGGTTAATGATATAGCGGGCAACCCCGATCTCGGTTTCCTTACCGTCCTTTTCCACCACCGCGATCAGGGCCATTTCCCGATTATAATCAATCTGGGTAAAGCTGGTCAGCATCTGCGGACTCAGCTCGGTCAGCGACTGCATAAAACGGAAATATTTGGTCTGCTCTGAAAGATTGCGGACAAAGTCCTGCTCAATCTCCGCATCCTCTGGCCGGATGGGTCGGATCACCATATCTGTACCATTGGGCAACTGCCGTCTGGTCACCAGATGGGCCGGGTAGGGGTAAATCGCCATATGACTGTAGCGGTCAGCAGTCTGGATATGATAATCCACCACAATACGGGCATCCACAGCAATGGCACCGGTTTCATCCACGATCAGGGGATTGATGTCAAGCTCCTTGACCTGGGGCAGTTCACAGGCGATCTCCGAGACCCGCAGCAGCACCTGCTCAAGCGATTCAATGTCCACTGCCGGCATATGCCGAAATGCGTCGAGCAGCTTAGACACTCTGGTTCGACTGATCAGATCGCGGACCAAGCGCCGGTTCAGGGGCGGCAGGGTGACCGCCCGGTCTCCCATGACCTCCACAGCAGTGCCGCCAGCTCCAAAGGTGATCACCGGGCCGAAAACCGGGTCTGTGACCAAACCAACCAAGAGTTCTCGGCCATTGGGTCGCTGGAGCATAGGTTCAATGGTCACCCCGTCAAGCCGGGCCTCTGGCCGATTCTTCTTTACTTCTTCCAGCATTTCGTTATAGGCACTACGGGCGGCCCGGGCATTGCTGATGCCCAAACGCACCCCGCCTGCATCGGATTTATGAGTGATATCTGGCGAGTTAATCTTAAAGGCAATGGGAAAACCAATAGTTTCCGCCTGGACCAAGGCCTCATTGGGTGAGCGGACAATACTGGCACTGGCTGTGGGGATGCGAAAGGCATGGAGCACGGCCTTGGATTCTGCCTCACTGAGCACTTTACGGCCCTCACCAAGTACGCTTTCAATGATCAGGCGCGCTCCTTCCACATCCGGGGCCTTGTCCCGGGACATGGGACCAGGTGTTTCCAGAAGCAGCTTTTGGTTCCGATTATAGTTAACCAGATAGGAAAAGGCATCCACAGCTGTTTCCGGGGTATTAAAGGTGGGGATATCTGCATTGCGAAGAATACGGCGTCCCTCAGCCACCTGAATCTCGCCCATCCAGCAGGTGAGCAACGGCTTTTTCTTGGTCTTGAGTCCAACCAGAGATTGGGCAACACCAGCAGGATCGGTCATGGCCTGGGGCGTGAGCAGGACCAACAAACCATCCACCCCTGAATCTTTCATACAGATTTCTACCGTCTGGGTATAACGCTCCGGGGTTGCATCCCCGATGATATCAATAGGATTCCCTTTGGACCAGGTCGCAGGCAGTACCTCATTCAATCGCTTCATGGTTGCCTCGCTCAACTCGGCCAAGGGCAACTCCAGATCAGCCAGTCGATCCGTGGCCATCACGCCTGGGCCACCTCCATTGGTGATAATGACCAGTCGTTCACCAGCAGCTCGAATAGGATAGGTTAAAGTGCCAGCAGCGGAAAAAAGATTGGCAATGCGGATACCGCGTACTACACCGGCCCGACGCAAGGCACTGTCAAAGACATCATCAGAACCCACCAAGGCACCAGTGTGCGACATGGCAGCCTTTGAGCCTGTGGCATGTCGGCCCACCTTGAGGGCAATAACTGGCTTAATCCGGGCTGCGGCCCGCAATCCGCTCATAAAAGAAAGGGCATCGTGAATGCCCTCAATATAGAGGAGAATGCTCTTGGTCTTGGGATCAGTGACCAGATAATCAAGAATATCACCGAAATCAATATCAGCGGAAATCCCTGTGGAAACCACAGCCGAAAAACCGATATCATTGGCTGCGGCCCAGTCCAGAATGGCTGTACACAGGGCACCGGATTGAGAAACCAGGGCAATGCTTCCCTCGTTGGCATTGCCCTTGTTAAAGGTACAGTTCAATCCAGTGCTCGGTCGCATCAACCCTAAACAGTTGGGCCCCATAACCCGCATGTCGTAGCGATGAGCGTTTTCCACCACGGCCCGTTCCAGCTTCAGTCCCTGCGGGCCGACTTCGCGAAAGCCCGCCGAGATGACCACGGCATCCTTGATACCGTAATTGCCGCAGGCATCAATGATGCCGGGCACGGTTGCCGCCGGGGTGGTGATGACCGCAAGATCAACCGGTTTGCCGATGCTCTTGAGATCAGGAAAGGCCTTACGGCCCTGCACTTTTTTATGCTTGGGATTAACAGGAAAAACATCGCCTTTAAAACCGCCTTCAATCATGTTTTTAAAGACCAGGTTACCCACTGCTCCCTCACGGTCGCTGGCACCAAAAACTGCAACAGCGTCTGGCTCAAACAGTTTGTTCAGATAATGTTTACCCATGATGACTCATTGGTTGAATATAAGTTGAATATTGGTTGCGTTTTTCTTTGCACCTACTTTACTGCGTCCTGTGAAGAACACAAGGCAAGAGCAAAAAAAATATTCCTTACCCTGGAAAGAGATTGCGCGCAAGATCATAAAATACATTATGATTGATTGACATCTCCTGAGTTACGGCCTACATTGTCCAGATTATTCCCTTGTACCATAATCCGTCACAATAATTTCATGCAACTTCCTTAGCAGATAAGGATTATTATGTCGTTTCAAAAAGAATACAGGATGGTTTATACGATTAAAAAGTATTTCTCAGAGCTCTTCCGGCCCTCGCAGAACACAGCGTCTTCTGCCAGAAAAAATACAAAACAAAGCCGGAATAACCAGTCAATCTCCTGCAAAGGTCAAGACACGTCCCCCAAAAAGGCTCCGGCAGAGGCCCCAGCTCAACATCCAACCCAACATTTAAACCAACATTCAAACCAACACAGAGCTTCTGCGAAAAAGACACCCCAAGAAGATATTGCTGACTATCATCATACTGTCCCTGCCCATCAGGAGAAAAATAATCAGAATCATGATCAGCAGAAACAGAAGCAGTCTGAGTCTAAACCTCAACCTGAAATTGATGAGATTGACACCAATGATGGCCTGATCACTGGGGGAATCTACGCTCTTCAGGAACAGGAAGACGGCCCCGATACCGTCTATTGGCTGGCAAAGGTTATTTATGTTGAAAAGCAGGTTGTGCATGTTCTTTGCTACGCAGAGCGTGCTGATCATCTTGCCCCAGACCTCCTGAAACAGGAGCTGACCATTGGCCTGAACAGCGAAGACAGCTCTTTTGGTCTTGCCCACCTGCCCCTGGCCAAAGATGATTTTGCTGCCAATGCAGTCTTGCTCGGCCAGCGTTCCCTGAAAGATAATGATCTTGCAGGCTATCAGATCTATGTTGATTCTGTGTTTGATTGCCTGGATGAACAGGCCCCTGACTGGCTGAAAAAGGCTGCCTCCTTTGCTGCCTGGCGCTATGACCGCAATGCTATGGCTGCCCTTGCAGACCGCTACCTGATCGGGGTTGATCTGCTCAGAGACAGCAAAAAGGCACTGTACTGGATCAACAGGCTTGTCCATGCAGGCAAAGGACAAGTCCAACCCTTTAAAACCATACGTAAAGAACAAGATATCCTCACCGGTGGCATCTATGCTTTCCAGCTGGAAGAGGCAATGTATCAGACCTGTAAAATCGTGCTCAAAGATAAACACAGCGTCCAGTGCCTCAACTTTCCCTCTCTGCTTGGTCAGCTCCCGGAAGGGACACATCCTGTTCAGATAGTTGAGCAGGTAGCAACCCGCCGGGCAGGCACCCCCCCTATGCTCTCCCACGTCTCTCGTGGCGTTGCAGAATTTCTCGCGCAAGCGCCTGTCTTTCTTGGCCTGCTCCCTGTGACCCTGAATGAACTTCACTGCTACAGGGCCCATCTGCCTCATATGTTTGATGGAGCAGTCTTCCGTGAAAGCGCCTGGAATAGCCTGCTGAGAAGGGCTCAACAAGGCGAGGCCCAGGCCCAACTGGAAACAGCCTGCCATTACCTTGACGGGGATCCAGCCTGGGAGGTACAACGAAATATATCAGAGGCCATTCGCTGGTTCACAGAAGCGGCTAACCAGGGGCATAGCCTTGCTGCCTATAATCTTGCCTTGCTCTTTCTACAAGGAGCAGAAGAGATTCAGCCTGACCCCCAACTGGGTCTTGAATGGATGACCTATTCTGCCCAACTGAATTACGGATTAGCCCAGCTCTGCATTGCAGACTGTTATCAGCATGGGAAAGGCTGTCCAGCAAGTCCAGCCCTTGCCCATGCCTGGTATTCACTGGCAATTACAGCGGATAATAATTTGTCAGAAGAGGCTAGGAAAAAAGCAAGACAACGTAAATACTACATAGAAGGTACCTGCTCTGACAAACAGCTGGCAGCAGCAAAGCAATATTTCCTGCAATTGCAGGGAGCAGGCAGTGACGTAATGTCGTCCCAAGGTAACATGTACGGGGACATGTACGCATAAGCCCAGCCTTTTGTCCACAAATAACCCTTTAACGTTATTAACCTGTTATTAACCTTTAATTTGAACAACCTGATGACTGAAACCAATTTCCCAACCAAAGAGTATTCCGATGACGTTGCTGTCATTCACCATGATGACAAAACCATCCTCCTGGTTGGAACCGCCCATATCTCCCAACAATCTGCTGACCTGGTCAAAGAAATCATTGATCAGGAACAACCCGATACGGTTTGTATTGAGCTGGATGAAAAACGCTATGCTGCCCTGTCCAATCCCCAGCAATGGGAGAACCTGGATCTGAAACAGATCATCCGCAATAAACAACTCTCTACCCTGCTGGTGAATCTTGTCCTGGCCTCATACCAGAAAAAACTGGGCGGCAAGCTGGGCATCCAGCCGGGTACTGAGCTGCTCACAGCAGCCAACACTGCCAAGGCCCATGATATTCCAGTGGAGCTCTGCGACCGGGACGTGCGCATAACCTTACGCCGGGCCTGGAAAGCCACCTCATTATGGAAGAAATTCTACATGATGGCTACGCTGATGGCTTCTCTTTTTGACGACACCGAGTTGGATGAGGAAAAGCTGGCAGAGTTACGCCGCAACGATGTGCTTTCCGAGCTGATGAACGAGATCGGCAAAGCCTTGCCAGCAGCCAAAGAAGCCCTGATTGATGAACGGGATATTTTTATGTCAGAAAAGGTCAAACAGGCTCCTGGAAAACGGATTGTTGCGGTGGTGGGAGCCGGTCATATGGAAGGCATCAAACGTGTCTTTTCAGCAGATAATAGCAAGAGGATGGAAGACATCAACACCATCCCACCGGTCTCTAAGAGCTGGAAAGTTGTTGGTTGGTCTATCCCGGCAGCTATCCTGCTCTCCCTTGTGATTATCGGCTTTCGCCAGGGAGCTGGAGAGGCCGGGGCCAATGCCCTGTACTGGATTCTGGCGAACGGGATTCCTTCAGCCATTGGGGCAGTGATTGCCTTTGCTCATCCAGCCACAATTCTTGCCGCCTTTGTGGGTGCCCCCATCACCAGCCTGACCCCGGTGATCGGAGCTGGTTATGTCTGCGCCTTTGTCCAGGTCATGACCCGCCCCCCTGTGGTCAAGGAGTTTGAGAGAGTATCGCAGGACATAATGACGGTTCGCGGTTGGTGGAGCAATAAATTGCTGCGGATCTTTCTGGTTTTTATCCTGACCGGGTTTGGCTCTTCCATTGGAACCTGGGTTGGGGGTTATCGAATTTTCACCAACCTGTTTGCCTGAAACAGGCTCCTGTCCGTTGCCGGGAACCACAAAAAACGTTCCCGGCTCACTTTCTCTCTATTCTTTTTTCTCTGCTTTTTCCTCTGCCTGCTGCTCCTGCCGCTCCTGAGCACCCCAAGCACTTATAATATTAATTATTTTATCTTTTTCCTGGGCAGAAAGATAATTGGGATCTCCAGTGCTCTCCACCATACTATTGACAATATCTTCCCATTCTTCCTTATTCCGCCCCTCTCGTTGAATCCGATTCAAATCATGGCAAACATTACATTTATTGTCAACCAAGGGATGAATATTCTCTGAGGCATCAGGATGAAGACCACCTAAGCTGCTGCTTTTTTCACTCTGTTCCCGGGTGCTGAGAAAATGAACGATTTTCTTCTTTTCATCGGGAGTGAGAAAATTCGGATTACCAGTTATCTCCACCATGCTGTCCACGGTGTCAAGCCATTCCTGTTCATTTTTCTTTACCCGCAGCACCCTGTCTAAGGCGTGGCATCCAGCATTGCATTTCAACGCAACAAGGGGTTTGATTTTATCCACTGATTCAGCAGGAGGATCTTCAACAATTTTTTCTTTGCTTTCATCCTTCCTGATATTGGTTAAGAAATAAACAATATCTTCAGCTTCCTGTTCAGACAGAAAATCATCATCACCATTGGTTATGGTCATCCTGCTGACAGTCTCAGTCCATTCATGCTCTTTCTTTTTGGCACCAAAAACCCTGTCCAGATTATGGCAATGGCTGCATTTTTTATTTACTAAACTCCGTCCGATCTCCATACGAAGCTTATCCTGTTCCTCGCCCTGTCTTTTTTGTTGTTGCTGTATGAGGTAGCCGACAATCTGTTGCACATCAAAATTTGTGATATTCGGGTAATCAAGCTCTGCCATCTTATTGATGGTCTCTGACCAGGCAACATCTGATTTATAACTCTGATAGACCCGTTCCAGGCTATGGCATTTACTACATTTTCTGTTGGTAATCTTCTGGCCGATTTCCACATTCAGTATATCATCATCCACATCAGAAAGAACTGCATATTTATAATCAGAACGATGGAGCGCATAATAACCAGCTGTTATGCCGGTCAAGCCAAAGGAAAGGCCAAAAATCGCCAGTCCTAACATAATTAATTTGGTACTGAGCTGGGCATGCCTCCTGGCGATCACCACCTTGACCATGATCAGAGGGACAAGGAGCAAGGCCAGGATAATATGGATCATTGCCCGTGCTGGAAGTTCCTCTTGAAAACCACCTGCCTTGACTACCATAAAAACCAGCATAGAGGCAAAAAGAATAAGAAAGAAATATCCGAGGATGCGGTGCAGGAGTATCCAGCCTTTTCTTCTGGGGCTGTCCCAAACCTTTCCGGTCATTTCCAACATGATCAGAACTGCTACTCCGCCGATAACAACCAATAACGTTGCTAACATTGATGAAAAATGGGGATGCATAACACTTACCTTATTCGTTCCTTTATGATCTGCTCAGGCTATTGCCAGAGGGAGTTACTTGGTTTTTCCAGAGGGAGTACCTAAACGCGGGAACTTATTTTTTGTTGGTTTCCTTATCAAACTCATTCAATACCTGTAATCCGTGCTATCTCAGGATGCAGAGCTGCCAGATCTTGTCGTTCAAGGGCATGGACAGAATTCCGCCCGCAGCTGCGAGCAATAACTCGTAGCTCCTCATTCGTGGCCTGGATAAAACGGGTAATACGGGCTGCACCTTGTTCCACGTCCAGCCGTTTACGTAATTTCTTGTCCTGCGTTGCAATGCCATGAGGGCAATTGCCAAGATGACATTGACGAAGATAGGTACAGCCAAGGGCGATCTTGAGGGCCCCACCCATATATACCCCCTCAGCTCCCAAAGCAAGGGCTTTGGCAACATCTCCGGCATGACGAAGACCACCGGCTGCCAGCAAAGTGACTCGGCTGGTGAGTCCCTTTCTTTGCAAAAAATCAGCAATCTTAGGCAGGGCATAGACCAAAGGAAGCCCTACATGATCTTTCATGGTCACAGCAGCTCCACCGGTTCCACCTTCTCCACCATCAATAACCAACACATCAGGAATATCGTCCTGATTGAAAATGGTATTCAGATCATCCTCTAAATGGCCCCCGGCTATTTTTACGGCAATGGGCTTTCCTTGGGTCAATTCCCGAAGTTCAAAAATTTTTTCTGCCAATTCTCTGCCGTTTTGGATATCCGTAAACACTGCTGATAAACGTGCAGCCTTTCCTATGGGAACTCTCAAGGTTGCAGCAATATCCACATTAACACTTATTGCCGGCAGTACTGCTCCTGTCCCTGGATGCGCTCCTTGAGAAAGTTTTATTTCCACCATATCAGCTAACAACAAACGCTCCCGTTGCCCCCCAAAACTTCCTGGAGCATACTGCAAGGTAAGATATTCGGCAAGCTCCCGCTCCTCTTCCAACATCCTTCCTTCTCCAGTATTGGCAATACTCCCCACATTAGTTGAAGCCATGGCCAAGGCCATCTTTGCTTCCTTGCTCAAGGCACCATAGGACATGGCAGCATTAAGGATCGGAGTTTTAAGGACAATTGGCTGGCTGGCTGTTTTCCCCAGTATAAGCTCTGTTGATACCTCAGCTGTCTCGGGCAGGGGCACACGAGCAATCACAGCAGGCCGAAAGATCAGGTTGTCCATATTCAGAAAAGCCCTTGCTGTTCCCATACCTTCCTGGACCGACTGCCCTGTCTTTGCCATTTCCTTGATCATCCGCACTGTTCTGATATCCCAATTTCCCGGTTTATCTCGATCAAACACAGTATAATCCATAAACAGATCAACGGGGGCATGACAAAGCGGACAAAAATGAAAATCAGGACCTCCTGAATGCAGATAGCCACACACTGAACAACGATAGGTTTTCATAGACACTCCCACCCCTCCTCTGTGAGAAGGGACAAACAAGATAAGTTATTTTTTTGTCTCTTGTGTTTTCCCAGTCTGTCCGGGCCGGAATATTTTTTAAAAAACCAGGAGCAAGCAAAAACACTCTGGATAGAAGTATACATCTTTCGTAAAAAAACCCAAAGGCTGTTATCAAATCGTACTGAATTCTTTCCCGCTGAATTACTCCTCAACGCCTTCCATTCCTCCCACTCCTTGGTGAGGGACAACAAAAAATAAAAGTTGACCACAGTCATTTTTCCTCTTGACCTTTCCCCAGGCCACGCTTAAAATCTCGACCAAAGTCATTATTACATATTTCATCTGGAAACAGGTACCAACCTGTTAGGCTGGAAATTTACAAGAAAGACATTCTATTTTCTCAGGAAACTATGGCAGGATTACGGGAACAAAAGAAAAAAGCAACCAGAGCAGCAATCTTGAACGCTGCAATAAACCTCTTTGGTGAGCGGGGATATGAACGCACCAGTGTTTCAGCCCTGGCCAAGGCTGCGGGCATAGGAAAAGGAACCATCTATTCCTATTTTTCTTCAAAAAACGAGATACTCCTGGCTTTTTGCGAGGAAGAACTGGCCTTTATCAACAGTGAAATCAAGAGTAAACTTGATCCTGATGCGCCTTTAGCAGAAAAAATGCTTTTGGTGTTTATGAGTGAATTTCGCTTTGTCACAAAAAATAAAGAATTTGGGAGGACATTGCTTCGGGAAATGACCTTTCCCAAAGAAATTACCATTGATAAATCATTAAAGATTGAAGAACGTTTTCTCAACCTCTTTGTCAGCCTCTTACAAGAAGCCCAGGAAAAAGGGGTACTGCGCACTGATATTGAACTCATTATTGCTGGGGGACATTTTTACAGCCTCTACCTCATGACGCTCTCGGCCTGGTACTCTGGTCGTCTTCTTAGTGAGGAGGATGTCCAGGAGACCCTTAAATTATTAATTGACCAGGCCCTGACCGGATTACTCCCTCGGAAGATTCCTGCAAGCAGCACCACTGACCAGAGAAACAACTCATGAACGCCCCCACCCCCAAAACCTTGCGCGGAAAAATTGTCTGGTTTCTGCTGAAGATCCTGCCAGGACTCGTCTTTGTTCTTATCCTGCTCGCTGCTGCCTTTCTGATCCAAGTACGGGTTGATGCACAAAAGGCAGCCCGAAAAGAGGAACTCAAGAATTCCACATCCGTGGAAGCTCCGCCCACCAATGTTGTTACTTTGGAACTGAAACCAACAACCCTGCAGGATAAGATCAACCTGCCTGGCCTGATAGAACCGTGGACAAAACTGGCTTTGATGTCCAAGATAGGAGGAACTATTGAAGAACTTGCGGCTCAGGAAGGTGATTATGTCCAGAAGGGACAGCTTATTGCCCGGCTTGAAAGCAAGGATTACCGCATAGCACTGGATTCTGCCAAAGCAGCCTATGCCCTGGCCCAGGCCGACTATTCCCGTAATAAGGCATTGCGTAAAAAAGGTATATCAACCCAGGCTAATCTGGATGAACAGTATTCAAAGTTACGCCAGACTAAGGCAGCATTGGAAAACGCAGAACTTGCGCTCTCCCGTTGTCGGGTCACCGCCCCTATTTCCGGCATTATCAGCCGGATTGATGCTGAAGTCGGGATGGTGGTCAATCAGATGATGCCTGAACCCATTGCTGAAATACTCCAGATTGACCGGGTCAAGGCAGTGGTGGGTATTCCAGAGGCAGATGTTAATGCAGCACGACAGCTGCAACAGACGGAGGTACATATCCGTTCTCTGGAGAATGCCCGTTTTCTGGCACAGGTTCATTTCCTGGCTCCGGCACCGGAGTCGATGGCCCATGCCTACCGGTTTGAACTGGCCCTGGATAATCCGGATGAAAAGATCCTGCCAGGTATGTTTCTCCAGGCAAACATTGTCAAACAGACTGAAGAGCAGGCGGTCGCTGTGCCTCTGTATACAATTATCTCCCGTAATGATGAACACTTTGTTTATGTGGTAGAGAATAATATTGCTCACAAACGAGCTGTGGAAACCGGTTTTACCGAGGGTTGGCAAATCCTGATCCGCAACGGGCTTCATCTGGGCGAAAAGGTCATCATTCAGGGACATCGGACTGTGGAAGATGGGCAGAAGGTTCGAGTTGTTAAAAAAGTCGATGATCTCAAAGAGTTTATGCCCTGATTTTTATAGGTATCCCTTTGACCAAAAGCCTGCGTCACAGCATCAATCTCCTCCGTTGATACTCTTCATCTGTGGCGTGGGCAATGGTCATTTTTCATCTACAGCAATAATTTAAGAAAATTCACATAATGATCATCTCCGATCTTGCCGTTAAAAAAAGTATATCCGTGCTGGTACTGGCTGCCCTTATCCTGGTCATAGGAACCTATAGCTACCTGATCCTGCCCAGAGAGGCTGAACCGGATGTCAGCATCCCCCATATCTTTGTCTCCACGGCCTATCGAGGCGTGGCCCCTGGTGATATTGAAAGCTCCATCACCATTGAGATTGAAAATAAACTCAAGAGCCTGGATGGCGTCAAGAACGTCAAGTCTATCAGTTCTGAAGGAGAATCCCTGATTGACGTTGAATTCATGACCGGTGTGGATATTGACGATGCCCTGCGCAAGGTCAAGGACAAAGTGGATGAGGCCAAGGGCGAACTGCCCACAGACCTGGAAGATGATCCCTATGTCTTTGAGGTCAATATCTCAGAAATGCCCATCCTGATTTTTTCTCTGGCCGGAACCTGCGGTGCGCGTTGTCTCAAAGAGATTGCTGATGATCTGGAAGATGAAATTGAGGGTGTCAGCGGTGTACTGGATGTGGAGATCACCGGGGCACGGGAGCGGGAGATCCGCATTGAGTTTTTCCCGGAAAAACTGGCCTATTTCGGCCTGAATCTTCCTGCGGTGCAGGCTGCTGTTCGGGGTGAAAACACCAACACCTCGGGCGGTGCCCTCCATATGGGTGATGGCAAATTCCAGGTTCGTGTGCCTGGCGAATTCAAGACACCAGAAGAGTTATACGATCTTGTCATTGGCACCCATGACGGTCAACCGGTCTATGCCCGTGATGTGGCAAGGGTGCTGGATACCTTTAAGGAGGAAACCAGCCGTTCCCGGCTCAACGGCCTGCCTGCTGTCAATATTGTGGTCAAGAAGCGTTCCGGCGAAAACATCATTGCCATTGCCGATGCCGTGGAAGACATCCTGCACAAAAAGCAGCCAAGCTGGCCTGGCGGTACGGCCATCACCAAGGTTCTGGATAAATCAAAAGACACCAAGAATATGGTGGCAGATCTGGAGAATAATATCCTCTCCGGTCTGGCCCTTGTGGTGGTGGTCATCTTCTTTGCTATGGGGATCCGCAATGCCCTGCTGGTCAGTATGGCTATCCCCTTTTCCATGCTGCTCTCCTTCACGGTGCTCCATGTTTTGGGGATCACCCTGAATATGATCGTCCTGTTCAGTCTGACCTTAGCTCTGGGTATGCTGGTGGATAATGCCATTGTCATCATTGAAAATATCTACCGCTTTATGGAGCAAGGCGTGGGCCGGGTTGAGGCGGCTATGAAGGGCACCTCAGAGGTGGCCATGCCCGTGATTGGCTCCACCCTGACTACCCTGGCTGTGTTTTCACCCATGCTCTTCTGGCCCGGTATTATGGGTGAGTTTATGGGCTACTTACCTCTGACCCTGATCATCACGCTCTCCTCCAGTCTTTTTGTGGCCCTGGTGATCAATCCGGCCTTGGCCTCGCTGTTCATGAAGAGTGCCAAAAAAGTGGACACTGTCTCCTCTGCCGAGATAGAAGCAGCCGGTGAACAACCAGTGACCATCCGGGGACCGCTGTTGCGCTCCTATGCCGGTCTGCTCAGATTCAGTCTGGCCCATCCCTTTGCCCTGGTTGCCGCTGCCGTGTTCCTCCTCATCTTCATGGTCCAAGGCTGGCTCCTGGTGGTTGGTATTGAAAAGCCCGTGGAATTTTTCCCGGATATTGATCCCAAGGGAATTTACGTGAACACGGATATGCCGGAAGGCGCAGATCTGAATTATATTGACCGTATTCTTCGCCAGATTGAAGCAGCAGTGGCAGGGACAGGAGAAAAAGCCTCCCATGAAGGCGTTCCCGGCCCCAGTGATTTGAAAAATGTCAAGATTATCTACAGCAAGGCCGTCACCTCAACTGGCGGAAGTTCCGAGTTTGAACCCAATACACCCAACCATGTGGGGGTTCGTTTTCTTGATCTGGAAGACCGCTCCCGCTCCTCCTATGAAACGGTGGAGGATATCCGCAAACGGATCAAAGATATTGCCGGTGCCAAGGTTACCGTGGCCATGGAGGCGTCTGGCCCCCCCACTGGTGCGCCGATAAATATTGAAATCAGCGGTGATAATTTTGCCGTGCTTGCCTCTATTGCCAAGGAGATCAGGGCTGCTCTGGAAAAAATCCCCCATGTCGAAGATATTCGCGATAATTTTGTAGAGGGAACACCATCAGTGCGTATCAAGGTTGACCGGAAAAAGGCAGCCCTGTTTGGCCTGAATACCAATACCATAGGCTCTGCTATCAAGACCTCCTATAACGGCCTGATCATTTCTTCGTTTCGTGAGGGTAATGAGGACTATGATATCACGGTCCAGCTGCCGGAAGAGTATCGCCAAAATGATAATATGTTGCGTGAGTTCATGATTCCAACTCCAAGCGGAGTCCTTGTCCCTTTGTCCACCTTGGCAACTGTGGATTATACCGGCTCTCTGGGTAACATCAACCGGATCAACAACCAGCGAACCATTACGGTCAAGGCTAATGTGGATGAAACCAAGATTCCAGGGCCTGTAGTACGTGAGCAAGCTGAAAAACTCCTGGCTGAGAATCCTCCGCCACCGGGATATACCATCCGTTTTACCGGGGAAAATCAGGAACAGGAGGAATCCCAGAGCTTCCTGAGCAAAGCCTTTTTTGTTGCCCTGTTTTTTATCTTCCTGATCCTGGTCACCCAGTTCAACTCGGTGAGCCAGCCTTTTATCATCATGACTTCAGTGATTCTGTCCATGGGTGGGGCCTTTTTCGGACTCATGCTCTATAAGCAGCCCTTTGGGGTCATCATGACCGGTATCGGGGTGATCTCCTTGGCCGGGGTGGTGGTGAACAACGCTATCGTGTTGATCGACTACACTAATAAGCTGCGGGAAAGCGGCTTTGCCCTGCTTGAGGCCGTGGTCTCTGCTGGTGCCACCCGCCTGCGCCCGGTCCTGCTCACTGCTGTAACTACAGTCCTGGGCCTGATTCCCATGGTCACCGGGGTGTCCTACGACTTCCGCAACCTGCGCATTTCCTGGGTCAGCGAATCCAGCCAGTGGTGGCAGTCCATGGCTATCGTGGTGATCTTCGGCCTGCTGGTCGCCACCTTCCTGACTCTGGTCGTGGTGCCGGTGCTCTATTTCCTGATTGAGCGAAGCAAGGAGCTGTTTGTGGCTGGTGGGGAATGGTATGCGCGGAAGAGGTTGGAGGTGTATTGGGTGCTTTCCGGAGAAAAAGAAAGGCCCTGATATCCGCTTCACGGCGTGGAAAGTGTGCCATCATAACCTCCTATGCTGTTTTTCCGGTTCTTTTTTATATGTACAATGCCGCACTGTACGCTTCACATACCCAGTTGTACACTTACAACGTCACGTTGCAGGCTTAACATGCCGCACATGAAGCTTGCACTGGCTCGTTGTAAACATACAATGCCTCATTGTACGCTTACAATGCCTTGATGTAAGCTTTACATGGCCTGTTGTAAGCTTGCAACGTCACATTGCAGACCTGCAATGCCTCACTGTAAGCTTCATATACGTCACTGCACGTTTACAACGGGTTACTGTAAGCATGCAATGCGCTGTTGTAAACCGCCGACACCCCATGTTCTGACCGCAGCAGTATCTTTTTTGCCGTAGCCCAAACTGATCGGACATTAACATAATGCAGCGATGTGGAACAGTCAGTGAAATTTTACTCTGCCCCTCTTTTAATAATACTTGACATGAGCCGAGCAGGTATTATTCTGTTCTCTAAATGTATTTTTCAATACACCTTTTCATATTTCACCTGTGTCCTATCAGGAGGATCATTCCATGCGGCATTTTGTTCTTTTTCTGGCTCTTGCTTTGATTGTACCCGCCCTCACCGGCTGCGGCTATAATACCATTCAAAAAAATGACGAGGCGGTCATTGCCGCCTGGGGTGATGTTGAGGCTGCCTATCAGCGCCGGGCCGATCTGATTCCTAATTTGGTGGAAACAGTGAAGGCATATGCGGCTCACGAGAAGGACACCCTGACTGCGGTAACCGAGGCGCGGGCCAAGGTTGGTCAGTTAAATATGGGCAGTGATACCTTGAATAACCCCGAGGCCATGGCCAATTTTCAGGCGGCTCAGGGCAGTATGAGTTCAGCACTTTCCAAGCTCATGGTCGTGGTGGAAAAATATCCCGACCTCAAGGCCAACCAGAACTTTCGCGACCTCCAGCACCAGTTAGAGGGCACTGAAAATCGCATCAACGTGGCTCGGGTTCGCTACAACAAGGCAGTGCAGATTTTCAATACCTCTATCCGCACCTTTCCGAACAATCTGACCAATAATTTTCTCTTGAATCTGCCCAGACGGGAGCCGTTCAAGGCTGAAGAAGGGGCACAACATGCACCAAAGGTAAAATTTTAACCTTTTCTGACGGAGATTATTGTGCAACTGTTTAGCACTCCGCGTCGTGCCTCGGCCAGCCCGCCTTTATCAGGGTCAGCAATGCAGGCCGGGGGTATCTCGCTCTTGGCTCTGCTCCTCATCATCCTGGCTGTTCTTCCTGTCTCGGCCCGGACGATTCCGGAATTCAAAGGCTATGTCAACGACTATGCCAATATGATCAGCGGCCCGGTCAAGGCCAAGCTGGAGCAGACCCTGAAATCCTTTGAACGCACTGATTCAACCCAGATAGCTGTGCTCACCATTGATTCTCTGGAGGGCGATCCTCTGGAAGATTTCAGTATCCGGGTGGCAGAAAAATGGGGTGTCGGTCAGAAGGGCAAAGATAACGGCGTACTGCTGCTGGTGGCCAAGAATGAGCGTCGAGTACGGCTGGAAGTCGGTTATGGGCTGGAAGGGGTGCTGACCGACCTGCTCTCGGGTAGAATTATTGATGATGTAATTACTCCCCGTTTTAAGTCCGGTCAATTTGACCAAGGGTTTGAGGGTGGAGTGGAGGCTGTGATACAAGCGACCCGAGGTGAATTCAAGGCTGAGCCAAGCTCATCTCGACGTGGTGGGCGGCGTGAAGAATCGCCACTGTTCTCGTATCTTCTCTTCGGCGGGTTTTTCATTTCCTTTTTGGGGCAATTTTCCCGCAAAGTAGGGATAGTTGCCGGGGCAATTGCTCTGCCTGTTGTATTTTTGCTGGCCTCATTCCCAGGCTGGCTGATGCTGCTTGTATTGATCCCGGTCGGGGCCCTTGCTGGCCTGCTGCTGTCGATTATCTCGCCTGTTTTTCTCAGTGGGAGTGGCGGCGGAAGCAGCAGTGGCGGTGGCAGTGGATTTGGAGGTTTCAGTGGTGGCGGTGGCGGCAGTTTCGGTGGCGGTGGTGCCTCAGGAGGTTGGTAACATATGAAATCAAAAACATTTTTTTCAGCAGCAGAGAATGAAGAAATCACCCGAACCATCCAGGAGGTGGAATTGCAGACCTCCGGCGAGGTGGCGGTGATGGTGGTTGAACAAAGCGACTCTTACCCGGAGAGTCGAATCCTGGCCGGGGTGATTATAGGTTGCTTACTGGCCCTCGGTGTAACGGATTTCCTGCTGGATGATTCGCTGTGGGGATTCCTGCCGCTGGCCGCAATTTTTTCCTTGTTAATCGCTCGGCTGACGGAATATCTGCCCTTGATGAAAAGATTCTTCGTCCCCGCTGCTAGGCTCGAAGAAATGGTTCGCGAGCAGGCTGTACAAGGCTTTTTTCAACAGGGATTGTACAAGACCAAGGATGCCACCGGGGTGTTGTTTTTTATCTCTCTATTTGAACGCCGAGTCTGGGTACTTGCTGATCAAGGCATCAACGAGAAAATCTCCCAGGAAAGCCTGCAAGCCTATGCCGCCGACATTGCAAAGGGCATCAAGGATGGTCGAGCCGCCGAGGCACTCTGCCAGGAAATCCGCCGCGCAGGCAAGGTGTTGGCAGAACATTTCCCGGTCCGCGACGATGACATCAACGAGCTGCCCGACGAGGTAATGCACGGCTGAGAACAATGTTTATCTCCATTCTTTTCATGCACCCCTCAATACTTAACCAGCAGGTGAGAATATGGGTGATGGTGCCTGTACTCTATTTCCTGATAGAGCGAAGTAAGGAGCTGTTTGCGGCGGGTGGGAAGTGGTATGAGCGGAAGAGGGTAGATGTGTACCTGGCCTTGGCCGGGGAGAAGGAAAGGGTTCAACTGGACGGAAGATAATTCTCCCGTCCAGTTAACGAATTCACCCGGCAATTATGCCCCAGGTGGCGGAGGAGGAGGTACCGCTCCGGCTCCACCTGCCGCACCAAGCGTACTCATCCTCTTGGCCTTACCCGCTTTCACCTTACCACCAATCAGCACGATCAATCCAACAGCCGCGACGAGCAGGATAATGGCCAGCAAAGGCCGGAAGACAATCCAAGCCACCGCAATAGTGATCAGGGACAGGACAGCTGCCAGCAGGAAGGCAATAAAGCCGGTGCCCGCTTCAACAATATTGCCCAGAAAGGGTATAACATCTGCCAGGACAGAAAAAACTTTAAAGATTAAACTGAGCCCTATCATCATCACCAGGAAGCCCACAACCCGCAGTGCCCAGGTCAAAATCTTATTATCGGTCTGGGCCTTCTGAAACATAGCCTCAGCCGTGTGTACACCGACCTGAAGGAGTTCAATATCGCCCCCGGCCTGAGCGTGATACGGTCGTAATCCGCTGCCGCTCTGTTGGGCAACAATGCTCACCTCGGTCGGGGCCACTGATTCGAACTGAATCCGCACATCGCCGACCTGTGGCGAAGCAGAATCCGCACCGAGATAGTATCCGCTCTGCCAAGGTATTATGCGGCCTTCCAGATTCTCTGATAGCGAAGCATCTTCACTGGCGGCAAGGGGTTCAAAGCCGTTGATCCGCTTGACCTGTGAGGTTGATAACTGAAAAGCCCCCAAGGTAACCTGCTGGGCAGTCTGCTCCTCTGTGGTATAGGGCATTGCGCCAGGATTCTCGTGCCCTTCCGGCTTTTTAAAACTGGAAGAGCTGATGATATTATCCTCCCACCCTTTGCTGTACGAGTAGGTGGTCACGGTTTCCGTGCCACCGCCGAGTTTTTTCTTGGTTTCACTCTCCGAGCTTTCCTGCCACTGATACATCTCCACCTTGCGCAGCAGACGCAAGGCATTATCCGCAACCCCGAATACCGGATCTGTCAGGATCTCCTCGGTGTTCGCCTTACCGCTCAGGTGGATCAGCTTACCCTCGTTGCTTGGATCAACCCGATCCGAGGCGACACTGATCACTGCCCCGCCCCCTTCCTTCAAGGTCTTATAGGTCTTTACCGCCCTGCCTTCGTTCCAGAACAGGAGCGGAAAGGCGATAAGAAAAAGAATAAAGCCGAAGATGATTCCCTTGATGGCCCCGCCGATCCGGCTGAACCAGGACTGTTCCGTGACTTCCGTGTAGCTGTCTTCTGACATGGTGCGTTCCTCCCTGATAGTAATGGGTTCATTAATGCCCCCATTGTAAAGCAGAGGATTGCGAATCAGCAATAACTCTTTGCGTACTCTGAAAAAAATCTCCGGAAAGCAATACTGCAATTATGACTGAAATCAGTTATAATGCTCCGTTCGGGCGACATAACAGAAAAAAACCCAGTAAAGAAATAACTCGTATGAAACCGGAAGAGACCAGGACAGTTCATGAACTCATACAATCCCTTAATGCGGGACACCGACCGGAACACGTATTTTTCTGGGGGCATATCCCCTCCGAAGACGGTTCTGTCAATCAATCCTGCCTGAGCCAATGGTACGCAGCTTCCTTTGAAGTTGACGGTATGCAATTCCTCACAGCTGAGCATTACATGATGTATTGCAAAGCGAGGCTCTTTGGTGACAGCGATGCAGCGGCAAAGGTCATGCAAGCGGATAATCCTGGTGAGGCAAAGAGAATTGGCAGAATGGTGCAAGGATTCCGGCAGGAGGAATGGGATAAACACTGTATTGAGATAGTTGTCCAGGGGAACATTGCTAAGTTTGCCCAGAACAAAGAAATATTAACCTATCTCCTGGCAACGAAGAACAAGGTACTGGTTGAGGCCAGTCCCTGTGATAAGGTGTGGGGAATCGGTCTGGGCTGCCATGCAACGGGGATCGGAAACCCTTCAGCATGGAAAGGAAAAAACCTGCTCGGCTTTGCCTTGATGGAGGCAAGAAAAAAGATAAAGGCAGAGCTATGACGATTTCAGGAAAACAGGAAATCTATACGGAAATGCTCTTTCTGGCCCTGCCTACCATCCGCAATATCCAGACGCAGTCCATGGTAAAAAAAGCCTTTGACCGGACCTGCCTTGAGGAAGCGGAGCTTGTTCATACCCTGCATTATTCGATTCTTGAACCTGCGTTCACGGACAACGATATCCATTTCTTGAATGTCCAGGCAAAAAACTATGCTGCAAAGGGAAAAATGTCTCCCGCATACACAGCCCAGCTCAAGCTGATTGCAGAACTGTTCAGCTTGGTGCCTTTCGACCGGGCTACGCAATTGCACTGGCACGGCCCATACAGAGAAAATAAATAATCTTCAGCTAATACCTACAAAGTTTCTTTTAGTTTTATGCTCACCATAAATAACCTCAGCCTGCAATACGGCTCAAAGCATCTCTTTCGTGAAGTCTCCGGCCAAATCCATGCAGATGACCGCATCGGGCTAGCCGGGGTCAATGGCACAGGAAAATCCACCCTGATGAAAATCATCACCGGGGCACTGGAGAGCGATCCCGGTGTGATCAGCCGGGCCTCTTGGTTCACCGTGGCCTACCTGCCCCAGGAAATCTCCATTGAGCTGGGACAACGCTCGCTCTTTGACGAGGCGGAAAACGCCTTTGACGAGGTGCTCCATTATCAGGAGGAGATTGAAAAAATCAGTCAACAACTGGCTACCCTGGACCAGGACAGCCCGGAGCTGGAATCCTTACTGGAACGACAGGGTGAGCTTCAGCACTTGCTGGAAGGCCACGACATCTTCCTCATCCGTCCCCAGATTGAGCGCATCCTCTTTGGCCTGGGTTTTTCCAAGGACGATCTGGACCGGCCCGTAGCCGAGTTCTCTGGTGGTTGGATCATGCGCCTGCTCCTGGCAAAGCTGCTCTTGCAAAAGCCCTCTCTGCTCTTGCTGGATGAGCCCACCAACCATCTGGACCTGGATTCCCTGACCTGGATGGAAGAGTTCCTCCAGCAGTATCAGGGTGCCATGATGATTATATCCCATGATCGTTCTTTCCTGGATAGGGTGACCAATAAAACCTGGGAACTCAGCCTGGGCCGTTTGACCGCTTATAAGGGCAATTACTCCAAATATCTGGTGGATAAAGCCCAACGCATGGAGCTGGAGCGGGCTGCTTATGAGAATCAGCAGGCCATGATCAAGCAGGCAGAGCAGTTCATTACCCGTTTTCGGGCCAAGTCCACCAAGGCCAAGCAGGTGCAGAGCCGGGTCAAGCAGCTGGAAAAACTGGAGCGGCTGGAGCTTTCTGAAACCGAGCGCACCATCCACTTTTCTTTTCCACCAGCCATGCCTTCGGGCCGGGACATCTTGCAGCTCGACAAGGTCAATAAATCCTTTGATGGCAAGCAAATCTTTAAAGATGTCCATCTGAACCTGCAACGAGGCGATAAACTGGCTGTGGTCGGAGTCAACGGGGCTGGTAAAACCACTCTGATGAAGATTATGGCGAGTCTGGAACCTGCTGAAGGCGAGATCAGTCTGGGGCATAACGTCATCCTTACCTATTTCGGCCAGCACCAGGCCCAGGAACTCTATGGCGAATCCAGTATCTTGGACACGGTTTACCATGCGGCCCAGGACATGACCGTGACCAAGGTGCGCTCGCTGCTCGGGGCCTTTCTCTTTACCGGCGACGAGGTGGACAAGCAGGTGCAGGTGCTGTCCGGTGGCGAGAAAAGCCGGGTGGCCCTGGCCAAGATGCTGGTCAAGCCTGCCAATCTCATGCTCCTGGATGAGCCTACCAACCATCTGGACATTACTTCCCAGGAGGTGCTTCAGGAGGCAATGGCCCAGTATGAAGGCAGCATCATCGTGATTTCCCATAACCGGGCCTTTGTCAATTCCTTTGTCAATAAGGTGCTGGAGATCCGGGATGGTCGGGCGATTTTGCATGAAGGGAATATTGATGATTACCTTGCGGCCCGCCAACAACTGGACGAGGAACAGCTTGCTGTAAAAAAACAGGAGAAGCAGCAACAGAGCGGCCCTGCGGAGGTAAAACAGGATGCTTCCGGCTCAGTTGATCGCAAGGAAGAACGACGCCTGCGGGCGCAACGACGGCAACAGCTCAGTTCTCAGCTCAAGCCCTGGAAGAAAAAGGCAACAGCTGCGGAGAAAGAAATAGATGTCCTGGAGGAGCGCAAAGGGGAGCTGGAGACCTTAATGGCCGATCCTGATCTCTATGCGGACCAACCCCGCTGGCTCAAGGTCAACAAGGAGTATAATGAGGTGGAGCAAACGCTGAAGCGTCAGTACGGGGTTTGGGAGGAAGCGCAGGGGAAGATTGAGGAGATTGAGGGGAACGAGTAAAGCAAAGAAATGGACTAAGAAACAACTTGATGGGAGGTGAATTATGGAGCTGAATACGGAATTAGGCAATCAGCATTATGAGAAACTTCGGCAGCTTCAGCGTACTGTGGGAAAAGATATGCGCAGCGTGCTGGAACTTGCCATTGATGAACTGTATGCACGCCGTCAAGTTGCTGTCGGTGCGGATGCGCTGGCAATCCTACGCAAGAACGGGGTGGTCGGCTGCTTGCATGATGACAGTGATCTCTCCGAAAAATATAAGGAAAAACTGGATTGGAGTAACCGTTCAGATCCCTCTCATTTTTTTACGCAGCAAGAGGCAGAGGAGGCACATCCAGCCCCTGGCGCCGAGCCGTGATAACCTCAGCGAGATATTTCCACGGACAGGCGTTGCGCTTCTTACACGTATCAATCACGCTCGCAAGTATGGCGAACACATGACTGCCTTGGCCATTACGGGTACCGTGGCTTAATTTGCGCGCAATAACCCAATGACGTAGTGCTTGCTCCGCCTCATTATTGGTCAG